>JAZOXD010000335.1:0-11879 GCA_045659565.1 Eubacteriales bacterium
TAACAACCATGTTAGCTTTCTCAACGATAACCTTGCCTTCCTTGGGGCTAACTTCCAGCACCTTACCCTTCAGGCCCTAGGAAGCGCCGGAGATCACCAGAACGGTATCGCCTTTTTTAACATGCAGTTTGTTCATTCTGATTTCCTCCTTACAGTACTTCGGGAGCCAGGGACAGGATCTTGGTGTAGTCCTTATCACGCAGCTCTCTGGCTACAGGCCCAAAGATACGGGTACCTCTGGGGTTTTTATCTTCACGAATAATAACGGCAGCATTTTCATCGAACCGGATGAAGGAGCCGTCTGCTCTTTTAATGCCTTTAACCGTGCGAACCACTACTGCCTTCACAACGTCACCCTTTTTAACGGTGCCGCCGGGAGCAGCCTTCTTCACGGAGCAAACAACTACATCGCCGATGCCGGCATATCTTCTTCTGGTGCCGCCGAGCACACGGATGCACATCAGTTCTTTTGCACCGGTATTATCGGCAACCTTAAGATAAGTTTGCTGTTGAATCACGGCTTAGTCCTCCTTAATTTATAATTATTTGGCCTTCTCAATGATGCGAACCAATCTCCATCTCTTGTCCTTGGAGAGGGGTCTGGTTTCCATTACTTCAACGGTATCGCCTACGCCACACTCGTTGTTTTCATCATGGGCCTTCAGTTTGTAGGTGGTTTTGATAACCTTCTTATACAAAGGATGCTTAACATTATCGGCGATGGCTACAACGATGGTCTTATCCATCTTGTCGCTCACTACCTTACCCACGCGGGTTTTTCTCAGTGTTCTTTCCATTCCATTAATCTCCTTTACTTGGATTCATGGAGCTCAAGCTCACGAAGAATGGTATTCACGCGAGCGATGTCCTTTTTCACGGCGGGGATCCGCTGAGGATTATCCAGCTGGTTGGTCGCGTGCTGGAATTTCAGGTTAAAAAGCTCCTTTTTCAGGTCATTCAGTTTTACGCGCAGTTCTTCTGCGTTCATTTCTCTTACTTTATTAGCCTTCATTATTCTTCACCGCCCTTTTCCTTAACTACAAACTTACATTTGATGGGCAGCTTGTGCATAGCCAGGCGCATAGCCTCGCGAGCCAGTTCTTCGGGAACATCCGCGATTTCAAACAAAATGCGGCCGGGCTTAACAACTGCAACCCAGTATTCGGGAGAACCTTTACCGGAACCCATTCGAGTTTCAGCGGGCTTAGCGGTAACGGGCTTATCGGGGAATACTTTGATCCAAACCCGACCACCTCTCTTGAGGTAACGGGTCATGGCAATACGGGCAGCCTCGATCTGGTTATTGGTGATCCAGGCGGGCTCCAATGCCTGCAGACCGAAATCGCCGTAAGCAATGGTGTTGCCGCGGGTAGCCTTACCGGTCATACGGCCTCTCTGAACTCTTCTGTATTTTACTCTCTTAGGAATTAACATTACTTAGCGCCCCCTTCTTTTTTCGGAGCCTTCTTCACATCGGCCAGGATCTCGCCTTTGTAGATCCAAACCTTAACGCCGATCTTACCATAGGTGGTGTTAGCCTCGGCGAAGCCGTAGTCGATGTCAGCTCTCAAAGGCTGCAGAGGAATGGTACCTTCATGATAGCATTCGCTTCTGGCGATTTCGGCGCCGTTCAAACGGCCGGATACCATAACCTTGATACCCTTAGCGCCGGTTCTCATGGTGTTGCCGATCGCCTTCTTCATAGCCCGGCGGAAAGCGATACGCTTTTCCAGCTGCTGGGCAATGTTTTCTGCAACCAACTGGCTGCAGGTGTCCATATTCTTAACTTCAACGATGTTGATGTTGACCTTCTTACCGGTCATATCCATCAGTTCCTTCTTCAGCTTTTCGATCTCAGCACCGCCGCGGCCGATCACCAGACCGGGCTTAGCGCAGTGCAGGAAGATGCGGATGCTGTTTCCATCGGCAGACCGTTCGATCTCGATGGTGGGCACACCGGCACTGTACAGCTTGTTCTTCAGGAACTTACGGATGTTGTAATCTTCCAGGATCAGGTCGCCGGTCTTGCCGTCGGCTGCGATCCATCTGGAATCCCAATTCTTGATAACCCCGACACGCATGCCATGGGGATTTACTTTCTGACCCATAATTACGCCTCCTCCAATACAATAGTCACGTGAGAGGTTCTCTTGTTAATGCGGAACGCTCTACCCTGTGCTCTGGGCATGATTCTCTTCAAGATGGGGCCGGGGCAAGCATAACACTTAGCCACAACCAGCTTGTCAACGTTCATGCCGTTGTTGTTTTCGGCGTTAGCCATTGCGCTCTTCAGCAGCTTGCAAACGGGTTCGCTGGCTGCCTTTTGGGTGTTCTGCAGAATCGCTACTGCGTACTTAGCGGGTTTATTCCGGATCAGATCCAAAACCACGCTTACTTTACGAGGAGAGATTCTGAGATATTTCAAATGTGCAACTGCTTCCATTTTCAATGTCCTCCTTACTTAGTGGTCTTGGAGCCTGCGTGGCCCTTAAAGGTTCTGGTGGGAGCGAACTCACCCAGTTTATGACCTACCATATCCTCGGTTACATAAACAGGTACATGCTTTCTGCCGTCGTGAACGGCGATCGTATGACCTACAAAATCCGGAAAGATGGTGGATGCTCTGGACCAGCTCTTGAGAACTCTCTTTTCACCGCTCTCGTTCATGGCCTGAACTCTTGCTAAAAGCTTGGGGTCGACAAAAGGACCCTTTTTAACACTTCTACCCATTTAAATTTTCCTCCTTCCGAATTACTTCGCATTCCGACGTTTAACGATAAACTTGTCGGTCTTTGCTTTTTTGCTTCTGGTCTTATAACCCAGAGCAGGCTTACCCCAGGGGGTAACAGGGCCGCTACGGCCGATGGGGGACTTACCTTCACCACCACCGTGGGGATGGTCGCAGGGGTTCATAACAGAACCGCGGACGGTGGGACGGATACCCATATGACGCTTTCTACCGGCCTTACCGATAGATACGTTGGAATGATCGCCGTTGGAAACAACGCCGATGGTAGCCATGCAGTTCAGCCGAACCAGACGAACTTCGCCGGAGGGCAGACGAACCTGAGCGTAGCCGTTTTCCTTAGCCATCAGCTGAGCGCTGGCGCCAGCGGTACGAACCAGCTGAGCACCCTTGCCGGGATACAGCTCGATGTTGTGGATTACGGTACCAACGGGAATGTTTTCGATGGGGAGCGCATTGCCGGGCTTAATATCAGCGGAAGCGGATGCGATCACCTGATCGCCAACCTTAACACCTTCGGGGCAGATGATGTAAGCCTTTTCGCCATCCTCATAGTTGAGCAGAGCGATGAAAGCGGTCCGGTTGGGATCGTACTGGATGGAAGCGATGGTAGCAGGTACATCCAGCTTATTTCTCTTGAAGTCGATAATTCTGTACTTAACCTTGTTGCCGCCGCCCTGATGACGAACGGTGATGCGGCCGTAGCTGTTTCTGCCGGCGTGCTTTTTCAGGCTGGTCAGCAGGCTCCGTTCGGGAGCATCCTTGGAAAGGCAGCTGTAGTCTACATTGCTCATCTGACGACGGGCAGGAGAAGTAGGTTTATAAGTTTTAATAGCCATTAACGTTCTCCTCCTTACATCATACCGTCAAAGAACTCGATGGTCTTTGAATCAGCAGTCAATTTAACATAGGCTTTCTTCCAGGCAGCGGTCTTGCCCACGTGAACGCCCATTCTCTTTTCCTTACCGCTAACATTAACGGTGGTTACTTTTTCAACAGAAACCTTGAAGATCTCTTCAACCGCGTTTTTGATCTCGATCTTGTTGGCATCCTTGGCTACCTTGAATACATAGGTCTTTTCCTGCATGGAAGCCATGGATTTTTCGGAAACGATAGGTTTCATAATAATATCATAAACGGATTTCATTATGCATAAACCTCCTCAAGTTGCTTCACGGCATCCTGAGTCAGGATCAGAGTATCGTGCTTCAGGATTTCGTAAGTGTTGATGGTGTTCACGCGAGCAGCCTTAACACCGGGGATGTTAGCAGCGCTCTTTACGAAATAAAGGTTGGTTACGTTGTTTACAACCAGAGCGTTCTCAACGTTCAGAGCCTTCATCATACCAACAACAGTTTTGGTCTTATATTCTTCCATATCGATCTTATCCAGAACGATCAGCTTGCCTTCAGCCAGCTTGGTGGAGAGAGCGGAAAGCAGAGCCAGCTTCTTAACCTTTTTGTTCAGGCTGAAGCGATATTCCCGGGGCTTGGGAGCGAACACGATACCACCGTGAGTCCAATGAGGAGCTCTGGTGGAACCCTGACGAGCCCGACCGGTACCCTTCTGTCTCCAGGGCTTCTTGCCGCCGCCGGAAACCTCAGCGCGGGTCAAAGCGCTCTGGGTGCCCTGGCGCTGATTGGCCAGGAAGTTCTTTACTGCCATGTGCATAGCAGCTTCGTTAGCAGTTACGCAAAAAATGGAATCTGCAAGGTCCATGGTGGACACCTTGGCGCCACTCATATCGAATACGTCTACGTTAGCCATTCTTCATTTCCCCCTTACTTAACCATTTTTAACAGTGGATTTAACGGTTACTACCGAGCCCTTAGGACCGGGGATAGCACCCTTAACCACCAACAAGTTATTCTCAACGTCGACCTTTACAACGTCGAGGTTCTGAACAGTTACCTTAACGGCACCCATGTGGCCGGGCATCTTCTTACCCTTGAAAATACGAGAGGGAGAAGAGCAAGCACCCATGGAACCGGCGTGGCGATGAACAGGGCCACCACCGTGAGTCATCGGAGTGCGATGACCGTTGTATCTCTTGATGGTGCCGGCGAAGCCTTTACCCTTAGAGATGCCGGTTACGTCTACGCAGCTGCCGATTTCAAAAGCGTCTGCGGTTACAACGTCGCCAACGTTATAGGATTCAGCGTCTTCCAGACGGAATTCCTTCAAAACCTTCTTGTAAGCAACACCGGCCTTGTCGAAGTGTCCCTTCATAGGCTTGGTTACTTTCTTCTCAGCCAGATCCATGAAGCCGAGCTGAACGGAAGCATAACCATCGTTTTCAACGGTTTTCTTCTGAACTACGGCGCAGGGGCCTGCCTGAATGACTGTTACCGGAATCACGTTACCAACTTCGTCAAAAAGCTGGGTCATTCCGATTTTCTTACCGATAATACCTTTCTTCATTGTTTTTACCTCCATTTGGTTATTGGTTGATTTGCATCAACATGACCTTCGCGGCGACGCTTACAGCTTGATTTCAAGTTCAACGCCAGCGGGAAGTTCAACGCTTGCCAGTGCCTCAGCAGTCTTTGCTGCGGGCTTCACGATGTCGATCAGACGCTTGTGGGTTCTTCTTTCAAACTGCTCACGGCTATCCTTATACTTATGAACAGCGCGCAGAATGGTAACAACCTCTTTCTTGGTGGGCAGGGGGATCGGACCGGATACAACCGCACCGGTTCTCTGGGCGGTTTCCAGGATCTTCTGAGCTGCCTGATCCACCAGAGTGGAATCGTAGCCTTTGAGTCTGATTCTGATTTTGTCAGCCATGCTTGATAAGCCTCCTTTTTAATATTTGACTTTTGGTTTTCGGCGACTTTGACGGAAAATTCTTTAACACACACCCGGGTGTTTCACAGGTGGGTTAAATAAAATCGGACATTTGAGTCCGAACAAAGCTCCACTCCCAAAAATCGGCTTACACGGCACGCCGTGCAGTTCCAAGGAACGGCCAACTCTTTGTTTTTCCTGACTTTTTCGACCGATTGAATCGGTCTGCTCCACGGAAATTCCCCATATCCGCCGGGAAAATTCGGCGCCATGGCCACCTCCCGTTTCGTCGCATTCCATAGTCGTGCCCATATATAATAACACACCCACCCGGGAATTTCAAGTATTTTTTTATTTTTTATTTTAACAAATGTGTCAAAGGGACACCCCCTGTTTTTGTGCAAAGTGACAATAACAAAAAAGTATCCCTTTACATTCGAAACAAATGATGATATAATGAACATAAGCGCAGAAACGGCGCTATATATTATAATAAGGAAGAAAATTCCCAAAAAACAGGAGGATCCTGATATGAAAGAACCGATTTTAGTCATTATGGCCGCCGGGATGGGCAGCCGCTACGGCGGATTGAAGCAAATCGATCCCGTTGACCCCCAAGGCCATATCATTATGGACTATTCCATTTATGACGCAATGAAAGCCGGCTTTAAAAAGTTTGTGTTCGTTATCAAACACGTCATTGAAGAAGATTTTAAAAACGCCATTGGCAACCGGATCGCCGAGCAAGCCGAGGTGCATTATGTGTTCCAGGAGTTGGATAAGATCCCCGAAGGAGTAATTGAAATCCCCGCCGAGCGGGTAAAGCCCTGGGGCACCGGCCACGCCATTCTTTGCTGCAAGGATGTGTTGGATGCACCCTTTGCTGTAATCAATGCCGATGATTTCTACGGCCGCGAAAGTTTTATGACCCTTTATAACTTTTTGAAGGGCGATGTGGAAACTGACCCCATGAAGATCTCTATGGTGGGCTATATTCTGGAAAATACCCTGACCGAAAACGGCCACGTGGCCCGGGGCGTTTGCCAGGTGAGCGAAGAAGGCTATCTGCAAAAGATTGACGAGCGCACCATGATCCAGAAGATCGATGGCCAGGCGCACTATTCCGAAGATGGCGGCGAGACCTTTGTTCCGGTTTCCAACACTGTGCCCGTTTCCATGAATATGTGGGGCTTCCCCTTGGCCTATCTGAAGGCTTTGGAAGAGAAATTCCCCATCTTCCTGAAGGAAACCATTGAAAAGAACCCCCTGAAGGGCGAATTCTATCTGCCGGTGGTGGTGGATGAACTGCTGAAGGAAGAAAAAGCAACCGTTAAAGTATTGAATTGCGACGCCAAATGGTTCGGCGTAACTTATAAAGAGGATAAACCCATGGTAGAAGCCAGTATTCAGGCTCTGAAGGATGCCGGTGTTTACCCTGAAAAACTTTGGGAGGCATAAAATGACCGATTCCATCAAAAATGTGATCCGTTCTTTTGCCTTTGATAGCGAAGTGATCGAAACCAAGCCCTTTGGCGGCGGCCATATCAACGACACCCTGTTGCTGACCACCACCAAGGGCAGCCAATACATTCTGCAACGAATGAACACCCATGTTTTCACCAATCCCCAGGGGTTGATGGAAAATGTGTTCAAGGTGACGGAATATCTGAAAAAGCGGATTCTGGAAGAAGGGGGGGATCCCAATCGGGAGACCTTGACCTTCATCGCCACCAAGGAAGGAGCCCTTTTTTACCACGGTGAGGAAGGTGCTTATCGAGCCTATCGGTTCCAAGGAGATTTGATGGCATTGGATGCCGTTCGGGAGCCCAAGGACTTTTATGCCAGTGCCAAGGCTTTCGGCCGGTTCCAGAAACTGCTGGGCAATTACCCTGCCGATACCCTTTTTGAGACCATCCCCCATTTCCACGACACCCCCCAACGGATGGAACAGCTGAAGGAAGCCATTGCCCGCAATGCATCCGGTCGGTTGGATACCGTGAAAGAGGAAGTGGAGTTTGCTCTGGCCCGGGAGGAATCCTGCGCCATCGTAATGCAGCTGCAGGCAGAGGGAATTCTGCCCCTGCGGGTAACCCATAACGACACCAAGTTGAACAATGTACTTTTGGATCCCAAGACCGGTGAAGGTGTTTGTGTTATCGATTTGGATACCGTTATGCCCGGTCAGGCTATCTTCGATTTCGGCGATTCCATTCGCTACGGCGCCTCCACCGCCGCCGAGGATGAAAAGGATCTGGATAAGGTGCACCTGGATCTGGAACTGTTCGAAGCCTATACCGAAGGCTTTTTGGAGGGTTGCGACAACGTTCTGAGCCCCGCCGAAAAGGATCTGCTGCCCACCGGCGCCTGGATGATGACCTTCGAATGCGGCATCCGGTTCCTGGCCGATTATCTGAACGGGGACACCTATTTCAAGACCGAGTATCCCGAGCATAATCTGGTGCGGGCCCGCACTCAGTTCAAGCTGGTGAAAGAAATGGAAGAAAAGCAAGACCAGATGCAGGCTATCGTAGCCAAATTCTAACTCCACCCTCCGCAGAGTCAGCGGACTCTGCATGTCCCTCAAGGGACAAAAAGGGAATTTTTCAATCAAAACGCAAAGCCCTGCGAGAGGAAACGATCTCTCGCAGGGCTTATCTTATGGTGTGCCACGGGGGCGGTTCTCTTGTTACACTTTTAAACAGAAAACAACTGCCGATATTCTTTAGGGGTCAGACCATATAAACCACGGAAATCAAGCCGCAATCCGTTTCTTTCTCAACCATCCCACGCCTCCTGAAATATTCTGATATTTTCATCTTTAGTATTTACAAGGTGTTGTTAACCAGATATAATGAAATTAGCATTTAACAAGGAGAGAAATCATCTTGAAATTAACATCAAATGAACGCATTATGCGGATTTTTCGCAAGGAAGAGATTGACCGCCCGGCCTTAAAGCTCTGGGGCGCAGGCTTCCCCACCAACAAACAGCTGCATCCGAACTATCAGCCCATCAGCGATTTGGCCTACGAACTCACCGATCTGTTTCTCAACGTAAAATCTCCCTTTAACCTCTATATGGGCACCTATGCCTCGGACTACGTTGAAAGTTTCAATGAGCCTACCGAAGATCCTAAGTGGTTCAAGGAACACCTGATCCTCCATACTCCCAAGGGAGACCTGGAACGGATCAAGATCCGTTCCACCATCGGCGATCCCGGCTACATCCTGGAATACCTGATCAAGGAGCCCGAGGATATCGATAAGTTTTTGAGTTTGCCCTATCAACCCTTCCCCATCGATACCAAACCCTATGAAGAAGCCAAGCGGAAACTGGGGGATCGGGGTGTGGTTATGGTGAGCTGCAGCCACGCAGGCTACGCCATGCAGGATATGATCGGTTCCGAAAATTTAGCCTATTTCAGCATCGACTGTCGCGAGAAATTAGTGGAGCTGTGCAGCATCTTTTCTGACCGCATCTACGATCACACCAAGGCCATGCTGGAGGCCGGGATGGTAACGCCCTATTCCTGGGTAGGGCCGGAGGTACTGATCCCACCCCTGATGAGTCCTGCGGACTTTAAGGAATTTTGCTACAAGCCCGATAAACGGATCTGCGATCTGATTCACGAGCACGGAAGCCACGTCTGGGTGCATTGCCACGGGAAGGTAGCCAACTTTATTGACGATTTCATTTCTATGGGGGTCGACGTACTGAATCCTCTGGAACCCCCGAAAAACGGAGATATTTCCATGCGTAAGCTGGTGGATCAATACGGCAACCGCTTAGGGTTGGAGGGCAACATCGAGATTCAGGAGCTCCTGCAATCGGATCACACCCGCCTTCGGGAACTGATTGATGCCTGTGTGGATGCGGGCAAAGACAGCGGTCGATTTATCCTCTGCCCCTCTGCAGGTTATATGGAATATACCCGTCCCACCCCGCAGTATATCGAAAACTTAAAATTTTATCTGACCTATGGCTATGAAGCCGTAGAACGCTGTCGCAAATAAACCAAAGCCCCGGGAGAGAAAACGATCTCTCCCGGGGCTTATTTTATGGCGCGACACAGAGACGGTTCTCTTGTCACACTTTTTCTCTATAAACCGGAAAATAACCGGCGATGTTCCCGCGGAGTCAAGCCAAACTGCTTACGAAACTGCGCCGAAAAGTGGCTTTGATTCCGATAACCAAGTTGTTCCCCAATCTCATTGATGGGAGTAGATGTAGTCTGCAACAGTTCCCCTGCTTTCATCAGTCGATACCGCACTACGTATTCATAGGGAGTATAGCCGGTACCCTGCCGAAATATACGGATCAAATGATTGGGCGAAAGATAAAAACGCTTGCTCAATTCCTCCAACGACAGTTCCTCTGCACAATGGGTTTGCAGATATTGAAGAATTTCATCTACCCGGGGATCCTGCTGGTTTTCTTGCTCAAACAAACAGTCATTTACGATTTGATCACAGATTCGCCGAATCTGATCTGAAATTTCTTTTTCCCGCCGGCAGAAGATTTCTTCGTTCTCCAGCAAAGAGCGAAACAACGGCAGATACTCCTCTGGCCGAGGGCAGGTGTGTACCGCAAAGCCATCCTGCCACAGCTTGGCGGTAAAATCCTGAATCTGATCGCCCTCCAGCTTCAGGAAATAAACCTCCCAGATCGGCTCCACTTGATCGCAATCAGTGCCAAATTCCAGCGGCATATTGGCAGGCACCATCACCAAGCTCCCTTTTTTCAGTAAATGCCGTTGGCCGTCCAATCGGATCCAGCCGGCTCCGTATGCCGTAAAAAACATCGTGACGGTGTCTATTCCCCGTGGAAAGTTTCTTTGGTATTGCGCATTACTTTGATGCCAGCATATCTTTTGACAGCAATTCAAATACCGCTTTGCCGGCGGTGTAAATAAATAACTGGTGATTCTTACTAAGCCGTAATCCACTTGTTTTTCAAACATGACATCCTCCAAAAGTATTCAAATATCACCATATATTTTTTAGATATCTCCACATTAAGATTACTTTATTGACGGCTTTCTGTCAACTATTTATAATTAAATCAACATTCAAATAATATGAACTCTGCCGTTTTGATTGCTATCGTGCAACCTTCCGCTGATATAGAAAAGGAGTTTTCTTTATGAAAAAAGTATGGATTCCGAAAATCGCTTTACTGACCATCTGCGCTTTACTGCTCGTCTGCAACCTTTCTGCTTGCAAACGGGAGGAACAGTTTGAATTTGAAGTTTCTGAACCCGATCCGGAAGCGGATCAGCAAAACGAGACGGAGAAGGAAGAGAGCAAGCAAGAAGAAACCAAAGAAGAGAAATCAAAAGAAGAGAAGCCCAAGGAAGAGAAGCCCAAGGAAGAGAAACCAAAAGAAGAGGAACTCAAAGAAGAAAAGAAAGAGGATCCCGAAAAGGAAGCATCCGAAGAAGAAAAGGAAGAAGAACCCAAAAAAGAAGAAACCAAGGAAGAAGCATCCGACAATGAGGAACTCTTTGAAGATGAGGAAACCGATTATTCCGATTATTTGACCGTTGTTTCCTATAATATTCAGTGCGCCACCTATGGTAAGACCTGGGCCGGCGTGGTTGAAAACATCAAAAGTGTAGATGCGGATATCGTTGGCTTGCAGGAATGCGATAACGGAACGGACCGCACACTCCAAAACGGTGAATTTGCTAACCAAGTGGAACAGCTTGCCCACGACTTAGGATATGATTATTGGTATTTCGGTGCGACCCTGACCAATTACCGCGGCGGGGAATACGGACACGGTATTTTAAGCCGTTTTCCCATCAAAGAAAGTGACGTCACCTTCTTCAAAGCACAAAATAATCCTTTTACCGACGGTGAAGAAGAAAAACGAAATATGGAACGCCATATTTTAGATATAGACGGCACCGAAGTGGTTCTTTACAACACCCATCTGAACGGGTCTATGGGATTTATGGATCAGTTTGACGAAGTGATGGCTGCCGCCAAGAAGGATTATGCCGCAAAGAAAACCGTGATCATCACCGGCGACTTCAATATCGGCTATGATCGAATGAAGGGGCACCTGGATCCCAAAAAGTTCACACCCCTTAACGGCAATGATACTTTTATGTTCGGTCTTGCCGGAATCACCTTTATCGATAATATCATCATTTCCAAGGATATCACCGAGTATTACTTGGACGAAAGTACACAGGTTGGCGTAAAATACTTAGATGGTGAAACCGAAGATAGCGACCACCCCATGATCTATACCCACATCAAATTGCCTGAAAAATCATAATTTCAGCAAGAAATCAAACACTTATCAAAAAGCCCTGCGAGAGGAAACGATCTCTCGCAGG
>JAZOXD010000336.1:0-5696 GCA_045659565.1 Eubacteriales bacterium
CCGATTTTTTTAATAACCAAGGGTACCTTCTAAAGATTCATCGTTTAAGATCCAATCGTTTACGTCCAACTCGTGGTATTCTTCCTTACTATCTCGAACCACCACTTTTTCGATCCCCGCATTGATGATCAAACGCTTGCACATGGCGCAGGGAGCGGTATTCTTCACGTATTCGCCGGTATCCACCTCGTGACCTACCAAAAAGAGGGTTCCGCCCAGAGTATCACGACGGGCCGCAGAAATGATGCAATTGGCCTCAGCATGAACAGAGCGACAGAGTTCATAGCGCTCCCCTCTTTTTAATCCCAGTTCCTGACGAATGCAACGCTTCAGATCGCAACAATTCTGACGGCCGCGAGGAGCTCCGGTATAACCGGTTGCAACGATCTCATCATTTTTAACAACGATGGCGCCAAAATTCCGACGAAGACAGGTTCCGCGGCCGGTGGCAGCATCTGCTATATCCAAATAATAATTCATTTTATCTTTGCGCATATTAGCACCAACTTTCAAGAGATTTGAAAAAAGGGCCTTTATGATAAAGGCCCTTTGGAGCGGGTAATGGGAGTCGAACCCACCTATCAACCTTGGGAAGGTCGCATTCTACCGATGAATTATACCCGCGAATGTTATGTTGAAAGTATACACCGATTTTTTCCGTTCGTCAAGTATTATTTTAAAAGCCGGGTGATTTTTCACCCGGCTTTTCATAATTATTTTTTCAAAGAGATGGCATAACGTGCTTTTTCAGCAATGCCTTCTGCGTTCAATTCATAAAGATCCAACAGATCCAACGCAGGACCACTCTTACCATAGCAATCTTCAACACCATGGCGAACAACAGAGCAATTCCCCTGCTCACACACCAATTCACAAACCGCAGCACCCAGACCGCCGATTACAGAATGCTCTTCGGTGGTAACGATGGCTTTGCATTTAGCAGCATATTTCAAAACCAAATCATTATCCAAGGGCTTAATAGTAGCCATATTGATAACAGCAGCATCTACGCCCTCTTCTTTTAATTTGTCGGCAGCTTCCAAAGCACGGCCAACCATTAAGCCGGTTGCAATAATTGCCACATCCTTACCGTCCTTTAAAACAGCGCCTTTACCAATCTCAAATTTATAGGAATCATCAAAAATGGAATCAATTGCCATTCTGCCAAAGCGCATATAAACCGGACCCTTATGCTCGATAGCCGCTTTTACGCAAAGACGAGCCTCAACGGGATCTGCAGGATTCAGGATCACCATGCCGGGAATGGTTCTCATCAAAGCAATATCTTCGTTACACTGATGAGTAGCACCATCTTCGCCAACGGAGATACCGGCATGAGTTGCGCCGATCTTCACATTCAGATGGGGGTATCCAATGGAATTACGAATCTGTTCATAGGCTCGACCGGCGGCAAACATCGCAAAAGTACTGGCAAAAACTGTTTTACCGGCAGCAGCCATCCCTGCAGCAACGCCCATCATATTTCCTTCGGCAATACCGCAATCAATAAAACGATCCGGAAACGCCTTTTTCAGCATCCCTGTCTTAGTGGCAGCTGCAAGATCAGCATCCAGAACATACAGATCATGTTCTTCTGCAAATTCCACCAATGCCTTACCGTAACTATCTCTTGTTGCTTCTTTTACAGACATTTTGCAGCCTCCTTCAATTCATTCATAGCAATCTCATATTGCTCATCATTAGGTGCGGTTCCGTGCCAGCTCACCTGATTTTCCATAAAGGAAACGCCCTTCCCCTTAACAGTCTTGGCAATGATCACGCTGGGTTTACCGTTTTCGACTTTTGCAGCAGTAAAAGCAGTTTCAATGGAATCAAAGTCATGACCATCCATCTCGATCACATCGCAGCCAAAAGCGGCAGCTTTTTCTGCAAGAGGGGCGCTGTTCATAACTTCAGAAACCGGGCCGTCAATCTGCAAACCATTGCTATCAATGATGATGCAAAGATTATCCAGTTTATAATGTGAAGCAAACATCATAGCTTCCCATACCTGACCCTCTTCAACTTCGCCATCGCCCAAAACGGTATAAACACGATATGTTTCGCCGGATTTTTTTGCTGCCAAAGCCATACCGCAGGCGGCAGAAATACCTTGGCCCAAAGAACCGCTGGACATATCAACGCCCGGAATATGCTTCATATCGGGATGGCCCTGTAAAATACTTCCAATATGGCGAAAAGTAGGAAGAATGTCGGGGCTGAAAAAACCGCGTCTGGCAAGAGCAGAATACAACGCAGGGCAAGTATGACCTTTAGAAAGAACAAAGCGATCGCGTTCTTCCCAATCAGGCTTTTTGGGATCAACATTCAACTCAATAAAATAAAGATAAGACATAATATCAGCGATTGAAAGAGACCCGCCGGGATGGCCGGATTTGGCGCTGTGTACCTGTTCGATGATATCCATACGAATGGTATTAGCATTTCTTTTCAGTTGCTGTTTAACCTCTTCGATCATTTTTGATCCTCCTTGGTTTATGATATGTATATTTTATACTGTTCCACCATTAAAGTCAATGGAAATTCGAGCAAAAAAATATTGAATCAAACTATGTTTTTTGTTATAATTAGAAAAAACTTGTCAGGAGGCAAAAAAATTGCGCCCTTTATCTGATATTCTTCGTCCTCAATCCATCGATGATATGGTTGGACAACAACATCTGATCGGTGAAGGTAAACTTTTACGTTCTATTGTTGAAGGCAAAAAAATCCCAAATATGATTTTTTACGGCCCCAGCGGCGTTGGAAAGACAACCCTTGCACGTATTATTTCAGAACAGTCCGATCGCAAGTTGTACAAATTAAACGCTACGACCGCCTCCATCAGCGATATCAAAGAAATCATTAATGACATCAATCCGTTCACCGCACCGAATGGGATTCTCCTTTATTTAGACGAGATCCAGTATTTTAATAAGAAACAACAACAGTCTTTGCTGGAATTCATAGAAAATGGCAGCATAACCTTGATTGCATCAACCACAGAAAATCCCTATTTCTATATCTATAACGCAATACTAAGCCGGTGTACTGTGTTTGAATTCAAATCGGTGCCAGCAATTGAAATGATCCCATTTATCAAACGTTGTCTTACTTACATCGAAAAGGAACACGGTTATCCCGTTCAAATCAGCGACGAAGGGATCGAAAAAATCGCCTATGGTTGCGGCGGTGATGTGCGAAAATGTTGCAATTGCCTGGAAATCCTCTCTCTGGGCGTTTCCAAAGATAACCCGGTAGTAACAGATGAAATGATCAAAGCCGCATCCCAACGAAGTGGAAATCACTATGACAAAGACGGCGACTTTCACTATGATATTCTGTCCGCTTTTCAAAAATCAATCCGAGGTTCTGATCCCGATGCCGCCTTGGTCTATCTGGCCCGATTACTGGAGGCCGGGAACTTATTATCCCCCTGTCGCCGCTTGATGGTAATCGCCGCAGAAGATATCGGCCTTGCCTACCCACAGGCTATTTCCATTGTCAAATCGTGTGTGGATTGCGCTCAAGCGTTAGGGCTACCGGAGGCTCGGATTCCTTTGGCCGAAGCTGTAATTTTGCTTGCGACAGCCCCCAAATCCAATTCCGCCATCGAAGCGATTGACGCTGCAATGGCGGATGTCCGGAGCGGAAAGGGCCAAACCATTCCGGCCAATCTTCAAGATTCCCATTATCCCGGTGCCGAAAAAATGGGACACGGTGAAGGGTATCGATACCCACACATTTTCCCCAATCATTATGTAGAGCAAAATTATATGCCCCCCGATTTAAAAGGAAAGCATTATTACGAATACGGCGACAACAAAATCGAAGCCGCCAGCCGTCAATACTGGGAAAAAGTAAAGGAACAAAAATGAAAAAGGCTGAAAAAATCAAATTTATTATCGATACCCTCAACCAATTATATCCGGAAGCCAAGTGTGCACTGAATTACACAACCCCCTATGAGCTATTGATTGCAACGCGCCTTTCTGCACAATGCACCGATAAACGTGTAAACGAAGTAACCCCTGCTCTCTTTGAACGCTATCCATCTCTTGAAGCCTTTGCTAATGCGGATTTTGACGAACTATGCAAATATGTTCATTCCTGCGGATTTTATCGCGCCAAAGCAAAAAGCATCATCGAAATGAGCAAAAGTATCTTAACTGAGCACAACGGAATTGTTCCGGACACGATTGAAGCGTTAACAAAACTCTCCGGCGTCGGACGAAAAACCGCCAATTTGATCTGCGGTGATATTTATGGAAAACCGGCGATCATTGCTGACACACATTGTATCCGAATCTCCAATCACTTGGGCTTAACCACAAGTAAAAACCCCGAAATCGTTGAAAAGCAGTTAAAATCCTGTATACCGGAAGAAAATCAAACAAAGTTATGCCATGATCTGGTCCATCACGGAAGAAACCTCTGTATTGCACGTAACCCCAAATGCGAGCAATGTCCTTTAAAATCGGTATGCAACACCGGAATAAAACGATAACTACCACATATTGAAAATTTAATTGACATTTTCCTATATATTTTATATAATATATTTTGTTTTATTATGGTAATATTTTACCAATATTCAAGGAGGTCCCAATGAGACAAAAGAAAGCCAGTATCTGGCAAAAAATCTCGTTCTTCATTGTTGCTGCCATTATCCTTGGAATTGTTGGCTACACCGCATACGGTATGTATGCCGAAGGCAACAGTTACATGCGTTTTGGTATCGACATTAAGGGCGGCGTAAGCGCTACCTTCCAATCTGCAGATAAAACGGTTGATCCCACCGATGATCAGTTAGAATCTGCAAAGGCGATTATCGAACTTCGATTGGACAACAACAACATCCTGGACCGCACTGTTACAGTGGACCGGGAAAACAACAGCGTTTTGGTTGAATTCCCTTGGCAGGCTAACGAAAAGAATTTTGATCCCGTTGCCGCCATTGCAGAATTGGGCGAAACCGCTCAATTAACCTTTGCATTGGTTAAAGAAGTCGAAAAAGCCGGCGACAACACTGTCGCTTTGGTTCAGGATGGCATCCCCTTAGGGAACTACACTATCCAAGAAAAGTTCATGGATGGCGGCAAGGTTGCAAAAGCTTATTCCGGTTATATGGACGGCCAATATGTCGTTAATCTGGAATTTGATACCGAAGGTACCAAAACCTTTGCCGATGTAACTGGCAAGCACATTAACGAATTGATCGGTATTATGATGGACAACAAGCTGATCAGCGTTGCCACCATCTCCAGTGCAATCACCGAAGGAAGCGGCTATATCAGCGGTAGTTTTACTGCTGCCGAAGCCAGTGATTTAGCAGCAAAGATCAACTCCGGTGCTCTTCCCTTTGCCATGGAATCTTCCAACTATTCTTCCGTAAGCGCAACAATGGGTACCCACGCTCTGAGCGTTATGATGTTGGCCGGTGCTATTGCTCTTATTTTGATCATGCTCTTCCTGAGCATCTACTATAGAGTTCCCGGCATCGTTGCTTCCATCACCCTGCTGCTTCAGACTGCAGGTCAGTTGCTGATCTTCCATCTGATGGGCCTGACCCTGACCTTGCCCGGTATCGCAGGTATTATCCTTTCCATTGGTATGGGTGTTGACTCCAATATCATCATCGCCGAACGGATTAAGGAAGAAATCAACGCTGGAAAGACCTTGAAGGGTGCTATCGC
>JAZOXD010000337.1:0-1823 GCA_045659565.1 Eubacteriales bacterium
GACCGTGTCACCAACACCAAAAAAGAGGCAGGGCCCTTTGGGCCTGCCTCTTTTTTGGTGCTGGTGACCGGGATCGAACCGGTACGAGTTATTCACTCACGGGATTTTAAGTCCCGGGCGTCTGCCAGTTCCGCCACACCAGCGTGATAAAAATTTTAGCACAGAAACGCTCGTTTGTCAATTCATTTCCGGAATATTTATCAGTTCAATCCGGGTACAACGCTTGCTCTTTTCGTCGATTTCTGCCAAAAGGCCGTTGATCATGGCCGGGCCCTCCCCATCTTCAATCCGCATTCGATTCTCCGGGTCCAGGAAGTTATGAACACAGGGCTCGATCTTTTTGCCCAAAATACTATGGCGAGAGCCACACATCCCGATATCAGTCAGATAGCCGGTGCCACGGGGCAAAATTTGAGCATCATTGGTCTGCACATGGGTATGGGTGCCAAAAAGCAACGCAATCCGCCCATCGCAATGACGGACCAACGCCTGTTTTTCGGCCGTGGCCTCGGCGTGGAAATCCACCACCGTGAGATCCCGGGGCGTGCCTTTTTCCAAAAGCTTATCCAGGTATGTAAAGGGGTTTTCGCATTTGTTCATAAAAAGGCTGCCCTGTAAAGAGATGACCCGCAGGTCATAGGCGCCCAGATCCAGCCGATATTCTCCCCGGCCAAAGGGATCCCCGCACCAATTGGCGGGGCGCAACAAAGCTTCCGTTTCCTCGTGGAGTTCATCGGCGCCCTTCCGTTGAAAGGAATGGTTCCCGCCGGTGAGCACATCCGCCCCGGCGGCAAACAGCCGTTCCGCGCTTTGGCGGTCGATACCGTTTCCGATCGCGCTGTTTTCGCCGTTAATGATAATGGCATCCGGCCGATATTGTTGTTTCAGCCGGGGCAGGGCCTTTTCCACCGCCTCCACCCCTAAAAGGGAGACCACATCCCCCAGGCAAAGCAATTTCATCGTATCATTTCTCCTTCCCCAAATGCGGGAATAAAGCTTTCCTTGGCAGTTTCCTCCGCCTGAATAAAGGCCTTGCGATAGCCCAGCTTCAACGCATAATTCACCACCGTTTGATAAGAAGCCTTTGGCAAGGGTTGTTGCAATTCCGGGGGCAACTTTTCCCCCACCGGGGTGTACTGATTCATCAGGCTGACCAGAACATTCTCGCCGAAGGTTTCCCAAAGGTATCGAAGGTTCAGCATAGCCTCCACCTCCAAACCCGGCAAGATCAAAAGACGCACGATCACGCCCTTTTGCAGCATCCCCTGTTCATCGAAGCGGGGCGCGCCCACCGTTTCCACCATTTTTTCCAAGGCACGGCGGGCAACGACGGGGTAATCCGGGGCATTGCTATATGTTTCGGCAGAAGCGCTTTCTGCATATTTCAGATCGGTGAGGTAAATATCCACCGTATCCCGAAGTTCCTCGATGATCTCCGGCCGTTCATAACCGCCGGTATTATAAACCATCGGCAGTTCACCACCCCGGGCCCGATAAAGCAGCACCGCCTGAAAGATAGAGGGCGAAAAGTGGGTGGGGGTCACCAGATTGATATTATGGGCACCCAGCGCTTCCAGCCGGAAGAATTCCTCTGCCAATTGGGCGGGGGAGAGGGCTTCCCCCTTACCGCCCCGGCTGATGGCTCGGTTTTGGCAATAAACACAGCCCAAATTACAGCCCGAAAAGAAGATGGTTCCGCTGCCCCGGCTACCGGAGATGGGCGGTTCCTCCCAATGATGCAGAGCCGCCCGGGCCACCCGGACCTGGGCGGTTTCTCCACAACGGCCCCGATGCAACAGGCGGTCAATGCCGCATTGCCGGGG
>JAZOXD010000338.1:0-2831 GCA_045659565.1 Eubacteriales bacterium
TACACCAAAGAGATTGCAGAAATCTGCATGGAAAGCATCTTTTTGCCCACAATCCGAGCCATGAAAGCCGAAGGACGCACCTTTAAAGGTTGTCTCTATTTCGGTTTGATGCTGACCCCTAAGGGCCCGAAAGTGATTGAATATAACTGCCGCTTCGGCGACCCCGAAACTCAGGTGGTTCTTCCCCTACTGGAAAGCGATCTGCTGACCGTTATGCAGGCCACCACCAACGGCACTTTGGCTGAAACCGAGGTACGCTTTTCTGAGAAGCATGCCGCTTGCGTGATTATGGCTTCAGAAGGATATCCGGTTCAGTATGAAAAGGGTTATGAGATCACCATTCCTGCAGAAGCAGAGCCCCATGTTTATGTGGCTGGCGCTTCTTGCAAAGACGATAAATTATTGACCAACGGCGGACGTATTTTGGGTGTAACCGCTATTGCAAAAGATCTCAAAACTGCCATCGCTGAGTCCTATAAACTGGTAGACACCATTCATTTTGATAACGCCTTTTATCGGCACGATATTGGCGCAAGAGCATTAAAAGCCACGGAGGAATAAGTTAAATTATGGTATATAGAGTTTTTGTTGAAAAGAAAAAGGAACTGGCCAACGAAGCAAAGGCTTTACTTTCCGACGTTCGGACTTTTTTAGGCATTAAAGCGCTGGAGGATGTTCGCATCATCAACCGCTACGATGCCGAAAATATCACCGAAGAATTATTTGATTACGCCAAAAAGACTGTTTTTTCCGAACCTCAATTGGACACCGCTTCCGAAACAGTTGATTTGCAGGGCGCCTTTGTTTTTGCAGTTGAGTTTTTGCCCGGACAATTTGATCAGCGGGCTGATTCTGCCGCCCAATGTATTCAGATCATCTCCCAAGGCGATCGCCCCACCATTCGCACCGCAAAAGTATATGCCCTTTACGGTAAGCTGAGCGATGCTGAAATCGCAGAAATCAAAAAATATGTAATTAACCCCGTTGAATCCCGGGAAGCAACTCTGGAAAAGCCCGAAACTTTAAAGATCGAATATGCAGTTCCCACCGAGGTTAAAACCTTGGAAGGCTTTATCGATTTGGACCGGGAAGGTTTGGAAAAGATGGTAAACGATTATGGTTTGGCCATGGATGCAGATGATGTTGCATTCTGCCAAAACTATTTCCGTTCCGAAAAACGCGATCCCACCATCACCGAATTGAGAATGATTGATACCTATTGGTCTGACCATTGCCGTCACACCACCTTCCTCACGGTGATCGATAGCGTAAAATTCGAAGATGATCTGCTCCAGGATACTTATAATGAATATCTGGCCACCAGAGAAGAGATTGGTTCTAAAAAACCCATCTGCCTGATGGATTTGGCTACCGTTGCTGTTAAATATCTGAAAAAGAACGGCCAGCTGGATAAACTGGATGAATCCGAAGAGATCAACGCCTGCACCGTTAAAATCGAGGTTGAGGTAGACGGCGTTAAGGAACCCTGGCTCTTACACTTCAAAAATGAAACCCACAACCATCCCACCGAGATCGAGCCCTTCGGCGGCGCAGCCACCTGTATCGGTGGTGCAATCCGCGATCCCCTTTCCGGCCGTGCTTATGTTTACGGCGCTATGCGGGTAACCGGTGCTGCTGATCCCTTGAAGCCCGTTAACGAAACCATCGAAGGCAAGTTGCCCCAAAGAAAGATCGTTACCACTGCTGCAGCCGGTTATTCTTCCTACGGCAACCAGATCGGTTTGGCTACCGGCATTGTAGATGAACTTTATCATCCCGGCTATGCCGCCAAAAGAATGGAGATCGGCGCAGTTGTTGCCGCCGCTCCTGCCGAAAATGTACGCAGAGAGTGCCCTGCCCCCGGTGATATCGTAATCCTCCTGGGCGGAAGCACCGGTCGCGACGGTTGCGGCGGTGCCACCGGCTCTTCTAAATCCCACACCTCCAAATCTTTGGAGACCTGCGGCGCAGAAGTTCAAAAAGGTAATGCCCCCGAGGAACGGAAGCTGCAGAGAATGTTCCGCAATCCCGAAGTTACCAAGATGATCAAGCGCTGTAATGACTTCGGCGCTGGCGGTGTATCCGTTGCCATCGGCGAATTAGCCGACGGTTTGGTGATCGACCTGAATGCTGTTCCCAAGAAATACGAAGGCCTGGATGGTACTGAACTGGCCATCAGCGAATCTCAGGAAAGAATGGCTGTTGTGATTGAAGCCGAAAACAAGGAACGCTTCCTTGAACTGGCTGCTGAAGAAAATCTGCAAGCTTGCCCTGTTGCTGTTGTTCAAGAAGAAGCTCGGTTAGTGATGCATTGGAACGGTAAAAAAATCGTTGATATCAGCCGCGAATTTTTGAATTCCAACGGTGCAGATAAGCACATCACCATTGATGTTGCAGCCCCCACTTTAAAAGAAAAAGCTGTTACCGGTACCTTCACCGATAATATGAAGGAAATGGCTGCTGATTTAAATGTATGCTCCAAGAGAGGCCTTTCTGAACGGTTCGACTCAACCATTGGCGCCGGTACTGTTCTGATGCCCTTCGGTGGTAAGAATCAGTTGACTCCTATCCAAGCAATGGTACAGAAAATCTCTGTTGAAAAGAAGCATACCGACGATTGCTCCCTGATGGCATGGGGTTATAATCCCTTCCTGACCGAAAGCAGCCCCTACCACGGTGCTTATTTAGCTGTGGTTGAATCGGTTTGTAAGCTGATTGCAACCGGCGCTAAATTTGAAGATGTTTATCTGACTTTCCAAGAGTATTTTGAGCGCCTTGGTAAGGACAGCAAGCGCTGGGGCAAGCCCATGGCCGCTTTGCTGGGTGCATTC
>JAZOXD010000339.1:0-3182 GCA_045659565.1 Eubacteriales bacterium
ATGAAAAAGAATTCTTCGATGCTGTTGTCAGTACAGATTCTTATAATTATTTTGGAAGAGATGCAGGCTTTCTGGATGAAAAACTTTTACCTTTTGTAAAGAAGGGCGGCTATATTTATATCGTTGTTCCGGGAATGAAAAAAGACTGCCACAATCATATTCCCGAAGAATTATTGTTATCCTGGACCCCTGAACAATTAGACTATATTCATGATATAGAATATTGGAAAAACATTGTTTCAAAATCCGAGAACAGTGAGATTGTTTCGATTTACGAAATGGAAAGCAATGAAGAATGTTGGAACGATTGGATACAGTGTGATAATGAATATTCCATAAATGACAGAAAGGCAATTGAAGCAGGAGGATGTAAATATTTGAATTTTATCGCTATTGTTTTAAAGAAAAAATAAGAAAAAGAGCGTGGTGAGCATAGTGGCAACAGAATATCAATATATTACCCTTCGGAAAAAGCCCGAACTGATGCATGAGGCGGCGGAGTGGTTCAGCAGTAAATGGTCGGCCCCCTATGAGGCGTATCTGGAATGTATGACCGCATACTTGCAAAATGAAACCGAATACGGCTGGTATCTTTGTTTGCTGGAAGGTCAGATTGTTGGAGGGTTGGGTGTTATTGAAAACGATTTTCACAATCGTCCTGACCTTTCTCCAAACATTTGCGCTGTTTTTACAGAAGAAAAACACCGCAGACAAGGAATTGCGGGTCAGTTACTTAATATGGCAGTTGAAGACTTGAAATCAGCAGGTATTTCTCCGGTATATTTGGTGACAGACCACACAGGCTTTTATGAAAGATACGGCTGGGAATTTTTCTGTATGGTGCAATGCGACGGCGAGACCAATCTGTCAAGAATGTACATTCATAAATAACGAAAATAAAAAGAGGTTTAACAAGAAGTGATTGAGATTAAGAACTGGATACAGGATTTCTTGAAAGCGTTGGATCAAGCCTTTGGCGAAAGAGTATGGTTTGTTGGGTTGCAGGGCAGTTATGGTCGTGGTGAAGCAACCCGGACAAGCGATATTGATATGGTTGTAATACTGGATGAATTGTCCGCTTCGGATATTAGCGTTTATGACAAAATGTTAAATACCCTATCTGACCGGGAACGGATTTGCGGCTTCCTTTCGGGGAAAAAGGAAATTTTGAATTGGGAGCCGTCTGACCTTTTTCAGTTTTATTATGTTACAAAGCCGATAAAGGGAAGCCTGGATGAATTGCTGTTGCTAATGGATGATGACGCTGTTAATCAAGCGATCAAAATGGGTGTGTGCAATATCTATCACGGTTGTGTTCATAATATGCTATACGAAAAGAGCGAAGAAATTTTAAAGGGCTTATATAAATCCGCTTCTTTTGTGGTGCAGGCAATCGTTTTCAAGCAAAGGGGAACCTATATCAGCCGTCAAAAAGATTTGCTTCCGCTCCTTTCGCCGGATGAACGGGTGATTGTTGATGCCTTTTTGGGCTTGAAAAACGGAGATGAGATGGATTTCCAAGAGCTGTCAGAAAACTTGTTTACTTGGTCCGGGAATTGGATTGAAAAAATTTAAAATGAAATATTAAATCATTTCGACGATATAAAAAAGTATGGGAGCGTAGTTGAAAACCGTTTGACGGATGACGGCTGCATGTTGGAGAGCGTTTTGGATGATAATAAGAAAAATTCAGAACTGGCTCAAAAGCACAAAGTGAATAAGATCCTGATTGATAATCGATACGAAGTGGATGTGGATTTATAATGTTGGGCGCCGGGGTTTACAATCGGCGGGGAATGCGATAGAATAAACATAATGAGAAGGAAAGGAGGGGCGGCATGCAACTGGTTATTGCGCAGATCGTGGGTGTTCTTGCGGTTGCTTTATATCTTTTGAGTTATCAGTTGAAGAAACGTCGGCAGATCGTTTGGGTCACCTGCATTTCCAACGCTTTCTATGTTTTGCAATATGTGTTGCTGGGCGCCTTCTCCGGTGCGGTGATGGATTTTTTATCCACGGTGACATCTTTTTTTGCCGGCAAGAAAAATGCGCCCGGTTTCAAGCGCCATTCCAAGTGGATCGCCCTTACAAGCCTGATTCTGATCACGGGGGCTGGGCTGGCGCTGGCCATCCTTCAGAAGGATTGGATGGAATTGCTTCCGTTGGCGGGTACCCTTTTCCAAACGGGCGGTCTTTGGTTCGAAAAGGAACAAACTATCCGCATATTTGGCTTGGCCAGCGTGCCCTTTTGGTTGGTGTATAACTTTATTTCACAAGCCTACGGCGCCGCCTTTGGCTCGGTGTTGGCGATCTGCTCGATTGTGACGGCAATGGTACGCTACCGAAAAACAGGTGTAGAATAATTTGGAGGGAATCAGATGCCAAAAACGATTTTTTTATCCCATTCAAGCAAAGATATTGAAAAGGTGCGGAAGATCCGGGATATTCTGGAATCAATGGAGTACGAGCCTCTGCTGTTCCATATGAAATGTCTGGACGACGACAACGAGATTCTGGAGGATTTTATTAAAAAAGAGATCGATGCCCGCAATATCTTTGTCTATTGCAAAAGCAAAAACTCAGAAGCCTCCGTTTGGGTGCAAAAGGAACTGGATTATATCAAAAATGCCTCCAACAAACGGCTGTATGTGATTGATATTGAAAAACCGCTGAGCGAAACGCTGGTTTCTTTTTTATTGACCCTGGCCGAGATCATCAAGAAAAACAAGGTGTTTATTTCTTGCTCCCACGCTGACCGGGTGCTTGCCGATGTGGTTACCCGCGCTTTGGAAAAGCAGGGCTATGAGGTGGTGCGGTATAACTATTACGACCCCACGGAAAACGAACGGCACGAGCGGGATATTGCCTCCATTGCCAAAAACGGTATCTTTTTGCCCATTATTACCCGAAATTTTCTGAACAGCGTGTATTGCAGAAGTGAAATAGAAAAAGCGTTGTACGACCAGCGGAATCAAACCATCTTCAAGCCGGTTTGTGTGAATGTGTTGGCCGCCGAAGCGGAGGCTCGCCTGCCCGAGGCCGTCAAAAACTATGGAATGATTTGCTTGAACCCCATGGCGGCGCTGGATGATACCGATCTGAAAGAACTGCTGCTGTTTATAGAACAAGAGAACCGAATCAATGCTTGAAAAAACCGCCGAAGTTTTCACTTCGGTGGTTTT
>JAZOXD010000340.1:0-11288 GCA_045659565.1 Eubacteriales bacterium
GGGCAGCCAGGGGTTTTTCGCAATAGATGGGCAGTCCCCGCTCCGCCGCAAAGCGGATGGCATCTTCACGCAGGTGCTGGGGCAGACAAAGATCCAAAAAATCCGGCTTGCAGGTAGCCACCATTTCCTCCAAATCGGTAAAATGGGGCACCCCGGGCAAGGGCGATTCCTTGGGGGTGCGGTTCATCAGCCCCACCAACCGGGGGCAAACTTCGTTGCCGAATTGTAAGGCCGCTTGATAAGAGGCCATGGCGTGGTGCTTGGCAACTCCACCAAAGCCAACAATGGCATAGCGTAATTCTTTCATTCCTGCTCCTCCTGCGGGGTTTCCGCTTGTTTCTTCTGTGCCGCTTGCGCTTGTTGCTCTTTCAGGGATTTACGAAATTCAACAAAGCTTGTCACAAGATGGTAAAGAACAAAATAAATCAAAATTCCGGCCACCGCCTGCACCAGATCCTTTCGGAAGGTTATCGTACCTTCTGCAAAGGCTTTGCCCCAGGTAACGTACTGCTCAGGGTCGGCATTCACCAAAAATAAATTCCCCAGCATCAGAGTGATCACCTTGGCAATATAATAGCCCGGCACCGGGATCAGCAGAGCCGGCGCGGTTATAATCTCCGGGAATTTTTCATAGCGCTTGGTTTTCATCAGCTCCTTCGCGGCCAACACCATTAATAATTTAATGATGAGCGTGGCCGGCGCCAAGGCTGTGAAGCCCTTGGCCAGATCGGCGATCACACTTCCCAACCCTACCGAAACAAGGGCATAAGGGGTGGGCATCAAAACCGAGATCAGCATAATGATAGGATCCGCCGGGTGGATGGCGCCGTTGGCGGTGCGCAGACCGATAAAGGTTGCCAAAAAAACCAAAACCGTGGGCCATAATAACCGTTTAACGGAAAAAATTTTCATAAAATCAAAAACTCCTTCTTGAATTATGTTTATTTTAGCATAATATACCAAAGAATTCAAGGTGGTAAGGGGGTTGAAATTGCGGACGGTGTATGTTATACTATTAAATTGTAAAAATGTGTAAAAAAGGAGCGAAAACCCATGTCCGGACATTCCAAATGGCATAATATTCAAAATAAGAAAGGCAAGACCGATGCCCAGCGTGCCAAGATCTTCACCAAGATGGCCCGCGAAATTATGGTAATTGTAAAAGAAGGGGGCCCCAACCCCGATTCCAACTCCCGCCTGGCCGATGTAATCGCCAAGGCTAAGGCCGCCAACGTGCCCAATGATAATATCGAACGGGCCATCAAAAAGGCCAGCGGCGCCGGCGATGCCAGCAACTATGATTCCCTGATCTATGAAGGCTACGGCCCCGGCGGCGTTGCCGTGGTTGTGGATTGCCTCACCGATAACCGCAATAGAACTGCCGCCAACGTGCGTCACTATTTCGATAAATTCGGTGGTAACCTGGGCGCCACCAACAGCGTATTGTGGCAGTTCAATAAGTGCGGCATTCTGGTAATTGACAAAGAAGATGTGGACGAAGATGAATTGATGATGGTTGCCTTGGATAGCGGCGCCGACGATTTCAATGCCGAAGGCGATGCCTTCGAGATCACCACCTCTCCCGAGGCTTTTTCTGATGTACGTGTGGCTCTGGAGAAGGAGGGATATACCTTCATCACCGCCGAGGTAACCCGGGTGGCCGATAACGAAGTTTCCCTTACCGACGAAAAGGATCTTCTCAAAATGCAACTCTTGTTGGACGCTCTGGAGGATGACGACGACGTTCAGGAAGTTGCCCATAACTGGGCTGAATAAGATGAAGGGCGTATGCAAGATCCTGGCCGCCGTGTTGGCCGCCATCCTGCTTTGCAGTATCCCGCTGGCTGCTTCTGCCGATGAAGCGCCTCAGGCAACGGTAACGCCCGAGCAATTTGTGGATCTGAATCCCAAAAAATATTATTATGCGGATCTTTGTGAGGTCATCAATGCCGGGCTGTTCAAGGGCGTGGACGATACCCACTTCCAACCCGAAGCCTCCATCACCCGCGCCCAGTTCCTACAGGCAATGGCCAACCTTTGCGGGGTGGATCTGTCTGCTTATACCGAGCATCCTTTTAAGGATGTGAAGGCCGGAAAATGGTATGAGGGCTGTATCAGCTGGGGCTATGGTCTGGGGATTGTCAACGGTATCTCTGCCGATCAGTTTGCTCCGGATGAACCCATCACCCGGGAAGCTATGTGCAAAATGATCGTCTATACCGTTGAAAAATTTTTCCAGACTCCGCTGGAGGCTGATGCCGAGGTGACATTTGTCGATCAGGCATCCATTTCCGCCTGGGCCCTGGAAAGTGTGCAAAAGGCGGTCAAGGCCGGCCTGTTCCAAGGCGACGATAAAGGCAACTTCAATCCCAAGGAAAATGCTCAACGGGTTCACGCCGCTTTGGTAATCCTGCGCCAGTATAAAAACAATCAGCAAACCACCCCGTCGACGGAGGTTTCTTTGCAGGTGGAAGGCTTCAGTCTTGAATTTGATCCGCAAACTGATTATTATCTCTGCACCGCAGAAGATTTCTCCGGCTGCAAGATCATCAGCTATTCCGGTTTTAAAACCTTTGAACTTTCGGTGGAGCAGTATAACTCCTATTATCCCTATCAAAATACTGCTTATGTTTTGGGCCAGCCCTTGAAGCTGGGGCAGGGCCGTGCCAAGGTTACCATCAATGTAACCCTGCCGGACAATACCCGCAAAAGCTATCTCATCGCCATCACCGATCCCAACGCAGCCGGCTATTCCTATGCCTGGACCCGCACCTCCGGCGGAACGGTGAATCTGCGGGCCGCCGCTTCGATGAACGGCGCTATTCTTAAAAAGATTAATAATAACACCCGCGTTTACTACTTAGGCACCGAGGGCGATTGGTGCAAGGTGCAGTTGCTTTATTATGATACCGTGGGCTATATCCATAAGGACTATCTGCAGGTGGCCTGGGATGTGGTGGAGATGCCGGAACGGTATAAAACCGCTGTGGAAGCCCTGCAGGCAGCCCATCCCAATTGGACCTTTGATTTTGTGGATGTGGAGATGACCTACGCCGCTGCATTAGGAAAATACGGTAGCGATAAGGCCCAGTATATCGACCCCCTGAACTATCTGGCCGAAGACAAGATTTTTGCTTTGCTGGATATCGATACCTACGATACCACCCTTTGGAATGATAATGCCGTGGCCGCCATCTGGGCCAATGAAACGTATATTTCCAAGACCGATGCCGTATCTTATTTTAAACGGGCTTCCGAATCCATTTTGATGAACCCGGTCTATATTGCTTGCCGGGCGGCTTTGGAATCCGGCTACGGCGGTTCCAAATTTGCCAGAGGAATGGTTCCCAATTACGAAGGCTACTATAACTTCTTTGGCATCCAATGTGTAGACGCCAACCCGGAAAAAGGCGCTGCCTATGCCCGGGACCGCAATTGGAACACCGTTTTCCGCTCCATTGTAGAGGGCGCTAATTGGGTGAAGGATCAGTACCTGGATCAAGGGGCCATCACCCCCTATTTCTTCCGCTATGCAGGTCTGCAGAATAAGGTTTATATGACCGATGCTCAGGCTCCCTTGAAGGAAGCCAGCATTTTGAAGCGTGCCTATACCGATCCCAACGCCAAGGCGCATTTCATTGTGCCGGTTTATGGTGATATGCCTGCTTCAACCACTACAGAATAACCCTTTCAGCCGCACGGAATGTGCGGCTGAATTTTTGGAGAATCTCTATGATTAATTTGCTTTGTCGCTTATTTATCCGCGATTATAAAAATACCGCCGATCCGGAGGTCCGGGCCCGCTATGGAATGGTAGCCGGCACAGTCGGAATCTTGACCAACCTGCTGTTGGCGGGGGTCAAGATGCTGCTTGGTGTGCTGTTTGGCGCCATCGCCATTGTGGCCGATGGTATCAATAACCTTTCCGATAGCGTATCCTCGGTGCTGACCCTGGTGGGCTTCCGGCTTTCGGCACAAAAGGCCGATGCGGATCACCCTTATGGTCACGGCCGGATGGAATATATCACCACCTTGTTCATCTCCATTATGATGATCCTGGTGGGCTTCAGCCTGGTGCGGGAATCCTTCCCCAAGATCTTCCGGCCGGAGGATGCCCGTTATACCTGGATCGTTTATGTGGCGCTGGTTCTTTCCATTGGTATGAAGCTTTGGCAGGGCCTGTTTTACCGCAAAATGGGCAAACTGATCCAAAGCGAAACCCTGTTGGCCAACTTCCGGGATAGCATCAATGATGTGCTTTCCACCGGCGCAGTTCTGCTTTCGATGGGCATCACCAAACTGATCGGCTATAATACCGATGGCCTGATGGGTAGCTTGGTGGCTCTCTTTATCATGTATTCCGGCGCCGTTCTGGTGAAGGAAACCATCCAGCCCCTTTTGGGCGAGGGCGCCGATCCGGAACTCGCCGCCCGAATTGAGGCAGGGATGATGCGCTATGAGGGCGTAATCGGCGTGCACGATCTCACGGTTCATAATTACGGCCCCGGTCGGATGTTTGCCTCCGCCCACGCCGAAGTGCCTGCCGAACGGGATATTTTGGAAAGCCACGACATTATTGATAACATCGAGCGGGACCTCAGCCGTGAACTGGGGCTTCACCTCACCATTCATCTGGACCCCGTAGCCACCAACGATCCCGAACTGGTGCAACTGAAATATGAAGTAAAAAATATCCTGAAGGAATTGGGCGAAGAACTGAAATTCCACGATCTCCGCATCGTGCGGGGTACCACCCATACCAATGTACTCTTTGATATCGTGGTTCCCTTCGGTTTTTCTATCAAGGATGAAGAACTTCTGAAACGGATCGATGCCACCCTGCGGAAGATTCATCCGGACTATTTTACCGTGGTTGAAATCGACCGGGATTTTATAAAAAAGCCTTGATTTATCAAGGCTTTTATTTTATACTTAAACTATAAATCTTGATTCTTGGAGGTAAAAAATCAATGAGTAAAGTATTTAAGGTCGGCATTGTGGGCTGTGGCGGTATTGCCAATGGCAAGCACCTGCCCTCTTTGAAAAAGTTGGTAGAAGCCGGCAAGGTGGAACTGGTTTATTTTTGTGACATTGTTATTGAGCGTGCCGAAAAGGCAGCCAAGGAATATGGCGTAGAAGGCGCTAAGGTTACCGCTGATTATAAAGAAGTGGTTGCTTGCAAGGATGTAGATGTAATCCACGTTTGCACCCCCAACCGCAGCCATAGCGAAATCAGCTGTGCCGCAATGAAGGCCGGCAAGGATGTTATGTGCGAAAAGCCTATGGCTATCAACGCTGCCGAGGCTAAATTGATGGTGGATACCGCCAAGGAAACCGGCCGCACCCTTTCCATTGGGTATCAGAGCCGCTATCGTTCCGATAGCCGCTATGTGAAGGACGAAGCAGAATCCGGTTTCTTCGGTGATATTTATTATGCCCGTGCCTATGCCATTCGTCGTCGGGCCGTTCCCACCTGGGGCGTGTTCCTGAACGAGTATGAGCAGGGCGGTGGTCCCCTGATCGATATCGGTACCCACTCCTTGGACCTTACCCTTTGGACCATGAATAACTATAAGCCCAAGTATTGCGTGGGTACTACTTACCATAAACTGAATAAGCAAACCAACACCGGCAATATTTGGGGCGATTGGGATCCCGATAAGTTCAATGTGGAAGATAGCGCCTTCGGTTTTATCGTGATGGAAGATGGCGCTACCATCGTGCTGGAATCCTCCTGGGCTTTGAATACCCACGAAAGCGTGGAAGCCTCCTTCGCCGTTTGCGGTACCGAGGGTGGTGCCGATATGCGGGGCGGCCTGAAACTGAATACCATCCGCCACGGCAAACAGGTAAATATCGAACCCCAATTGGGTGGCAAGGGCGTTGCCTTCTTTGATGGCAAAAAAGAAAAACCCGCCGAAGTGGAAGCCAAACAGTTCTATGAGGCGTTGGAAAACGGCACCACTCCCTGCGTAACCCCCGAGCAGGCCTATGTGGTTTCCCAAATTCTAGAAGGAATCTATATTTCTGCCAAGACCGGCGAACCCTACTACTTCAATAAATAAGGAGAATTGACCCAATGAAATTAGGTGTATTTACGGCTCTGTTCAGAGACCGCTCTTTTGAAGAAACCTGCAAATACTTAAGCGAACTGGGTGTGCAGACCCTGGAGCTGGCCTGCGGCGGCACCACCGGCAAGCATCATACTGATCCCAACACCATTATGGATCATCCTGAAAAAATTCAGGAAATGAAGGATATTATGGCAAAATACGGCCTGGAGGCTGCTGCCGTATCCTGCCACGGTAACCCTGTTCACCCCAACAAGGAAGAAGCCAAAATGTACCACGATGAGTTCAAGGGCGCCATCCTCTTTGCTGAGGCTATGGGGATCGATACCATCATTGGCTTTTCCGGTTGCCCCGGCGATAGCGAAGGTTCCAAATACCCCAACTGGGTTACCTGCGCCTGGCCGAACGATTTTGGCAAGATCCTGGAATATCAATGGGAGATCGTCATTGCCTATTGGAAGGAAATGGCTGAATTCGCCAAGGCCCACGGCATTAAGAAGATTGCCTTTGAAATGCACCCCGGCTTTGTGGTTTATAACCCCAAAACTTTGCTGAAATTGCGTGAAGCCGTTGGTGATATTATCGGCGCTAACTTTGATCCCAGCCATCTGTTCTGGCAGGGCATCGATCCCGTGGAGGCGATTAAGGAACTCCGCGGCGCTATCTATCATTTCCACGCCAAGGACGTTTACCTGGACGAGGCCGAGATCAAAAAGAACGGTGTGCTGGATCCCGGTTCCTTCGGCAACCTGGGCGAACGCCGCTGGTATTTCCGCTCCCTGGGCTATGGCCACGATATGCTCACTTGGAAGAAGATGATGAGCGCTCTGCGCCTGGCCGGCTACGAGGGTGCCGTTTCCATCGAGCACGAGGATGCTTTGATGAGCACCAACGAAGGTCTGGAAAAAGCCATCGACGTCCTGAAAGAGGCTATGATGTTCGATAACATCAACAAAGACGTATTTTGGGCATAAAAAGGCATCAACCGAAACTGCAACCCATTCAGGGTTGCAGTTTCTTTTTGTTAAAATGCTTTTCGTAGTATCTTAATACAACTTCAAGCATTTTAACAAAATTGCTGCTCTTTTTCTGCCCAAAATAACAGCAGCGGCATAAAAAGGATCGTGCAAAAAACCTTGCACGATCCTTTTATATCGTTTTCAGTTCCTTGACCCATTCCAGGTCTTCAAGTTCCATAGGCTCACAACCCATTTTGATCTGGGGGCGGTTCAGGCCGTGAAAATCACTGCCACCGCTCATAAGCAGGTTATTTTTGCGGCAATAATCCTTTAAGTATACCTTTTGTTCCGGGGTAAAGGCGGGATACCGACATTCAAACCCGTCTAACCCTAACCGCTCCGTTATCTCGGGCAGATGACCCCAAACGGTTTCGGTGTAAATATAACTATGGGCCAAAAATGCCTTGCCGCCGGCGGCGTGGATGACATCCACTACCTGCTTAGGGGCGGGGTACAAGGGGGAAAAATCCACGTAAAGGGGGCTTTCGGGGTTATAAAGTTCTTGTCGGTAATAGGGTCCCCAATTGACCTGATTGGCAGGATCCAGCCAGAATTTTTGGTTTTCCGGCTCCAAAAGCTGATAATAAATGAATCGTTTGTCGCTGATATCCTTCGCTGGGTCGTAATCCTCCTTGGGACGGGTAAAATGAACCCCTCGCGCCACGTAGGCATCATAGATCAGGTCCAGTTCCCTCAGCCGGGGCTTACCCGGTTTGGATTGGTAATGCTCGGAGATGAATTCCTGCAGATGATCGGGGTCGATCCCATAGCCTATGATCTCAATGGACTGGCCGTCGATAATGGTACTTAGTTCACAGCCCGGCAGAATTTTGCCGGAAAACTTGCTCCGTATGGCGGGATCCTTCAGATCCTTGTATGCTCCGATCCTGTCGTGGTCGGTGATAGAAATTAACTTCAAGCCTTTTTTTTCGGCCATTTCCAAAAGCTCCGCCGGGGTCAGAGAGCCGTCGGAATAGGTGGAATGCATATGCAGATCAGTCATAAATTACCTCTTAAGCTGATTGATAAAAAGATTATAACATTTTCATTCCTTTTTGGTCAAGTCGTTAATCTTTTCAATGTTGCTTGCATTTTAAAAGGCGAGCGTTTAAAATAAGATAATAAAACAGATAGGGGGGTAACGAATGATGTTACATAAAGTTGGTGTGATCGGTTGGGGCGGTATGGGTCATTGGCATACCAAGTTGATCCGGGCGCATATTGATCGTTTGGAAGTAAAAGGCGCATATGATATCAAGCCTGAAAAGAAAGCGGATATGCTGGAACACGGAATTGTGCCCTACGAAACTGCCGATGCTTTGCTGCAGGATCCCGAAATCGAACTGGTTCTGCTCACTGTTCCCAATAATTTTCATAAGGATTATGCGATCCGGGCCATGCGTGCAGGAAAACACGTGCTTTGCGAAAAACCGGTGATGATGGATTCTGCAGAGCTGGAAGAGGTTTTGGCGGTCTCCAAAGAAACCGGTAAGATCTTCACTGTGCACCAAAACCGCCGCTGGGATCGGGACTATCTGATTATCAAGGATCTTTATGAAAAAAAGACTATTGGCAAGCCCTTCTACATCGAAAGCCGTGTGAACGGTGCTCGTGGCATTCCCGGTGACTGGCGTTGCTCTAAAGCAGCGGGCGGTGGGATGATGCTGGATTGGGGCGTACATTTGATCGATCAATTGCTTTATATGATCGATAGCCCGGTCACCGAGATCTATGCCCAGGTTTTAAAACTGAAATATGAAGAAGTAGACGATAACTTCAAAATGATGATGCGTTTTGAAAATGGCATCAACGCTTTGGTGGAGGTCGGTACCTTCCATTTCATTTCCCAACCCAGATGGTATGTGAACTGCGATGAAGGAACAGCCTTGATCAAAGATTGGGGCAGCGGTGCCGACGTGGTAAAAGAGACCGATACCGAAATGGATTGGGAGATGAGCATCGTTTATACGGCTGCCGGCCCTACCCGGACTATGGCCGCCCGTCCCAAGGATTCTACTGAGGAATTCCATATTGATATTGCTCCCGAAAAGAGCAATCATATGCTGCATCAGATGTTGGTGGATGCTATCGAGGCCAATGATCCCACTAAGGTGGCTGTTCTGCCCGATGAACTGCGCCGCTCTATGAAGGTAATGGAGGCTGCCTTCAAATCTTCGGCCGAAGGCATTGTAATCAAAGAAAGAATATAAAAATAGAAGGTGTGCAGAAAATCTGCACACCTTTTCTCTTATTTATGCAATGGGCATTTCACAATACATTTTTCGCCGGTAACGGGGCGGAACTTAAAGACAGGATCTTGCTGGCGCAAGGCGTCTGCCAAAATATTGGGGGTGATGATTTCGGGGCAGGGAATATCGGTAAAGTTACCGGTATACATATTGCCTTCTTCTTTCACCAACGAGAACTTGGTTGCCCAGTCGCAACGGTGGGCATCCACCGGTAGATAGGTAATTTTTTTGCCGGCGATCTCGATTTCGGTCAGCCGTTCTTTTTTCAGGGCACCCGTGGGACAGGCGGTCAGGCATTCTTCACAGTTTACGCAAGCCTTGGCCAGACCTTCCTTTACCTCGTCGGCCTCCAGATCGGCGTTGGTAACGATTGCAACAAAACGCTGATGAATTCCGTATTGATCCGTAACCACCGATCCGTTCAAAGCCATCTGTCCGATTCCTGCGGCAACTGCCTCCAGGGCATTGCAGGAGGCATCGTTAAACTGGCCGCGGGGGCTTCCTACGGTGGTGCCGGCGCCGGTCAGATTATGGGTATAAACGGCTTCATAGCCCATAGCGTTCAAGGCTCTGCAGATGGAATATCCCAGATGCCCGGTCAGGCGGTTGACCTCGTATTGGGTGAAAACGTAGGGACCAACTGATTCAGCGGGCGGCTGGCCCACCCGAACAGCGGGGGTATCGGGATAATGCATTCCCATCACGATGACAGATTTTGCATCGTGGATCAGGTTGGTAGTTTTGTTGAATTCCCGCTTTGCCTCGGTCACAACGGGATCAAAGGGCATCATCCGGGTATTGTTGTCGGTGACGATGAATTGGGTTTCATCCTTGCGAATTTCGTATAACTGTTCGGTGATCCGATCGATGGATTCGGCCGAGGCAACGCCAAAGAGATCGGCGCCCTTTTCCCGGGCGAGGAGTTCCAATTGCTGCTTGATATTCTTGGCAGGGGCTATGGCGGTAAGATCAACTGCAGCCTTATCCGCAAAGGGTGCGCTGGTCAGGATCAAGGCGGTATGGATAAAGGTGTTTTCGGTGGCTTCCACCTTGCAAAGTTTGCAGAAGGGCTCGTGACTCATAGTGGTCTTGGGCAGAGCGCTATAGCCAAAGGTCTCCAGATCGCGGCACATATCCAATTCGGTATAGTCCACATTGTACCGTACGGTTCTGGCGTAGCTTTCCAGCACGTCGGCACGGGCCTTGCGGCAACTGTCAACGTCCTTAATGTTCTTCATACTGCCGTCGTGGTCAACGTTGTGATCCTTGGGGATCTGATAACGGGCGGTCAGCAGAATGGCGCTCACACCGTCGGGCAGTTCCTTCACAATGTCAATGCCTGCGGCGGTCAGGGTCTCCCCGGAGATAAAGTGAACGCTGTCCAGATCCCAGGTGTAGGCGTGGGTCAAAAGTTTATCGTAAATCTGGCGGTGTACCGGCAGGTCCGAGGGAGCCACGTGCCGCTTGCGGCGGGCAGTCTTTTGGCAATAATCCTTATCCCAATGGCGCAGGTTCTTGGGCAGGCAGACCTTCAGGCAAACGCCGAACTCACCGCCCCGCATGCCATGCTTTTCCACGTGCTCCAAAAGTACCTTTTCGTCCACTTTTTCAGGGATGGGCAGATCCAGATCCAGATCAAAATGCTCACCCCAGGCGCATCGCCAAAGGTTCTTGTTGCAGAAGATGTGGTCCTTGCCCTCTACCACAACGTTATTGGTGCCGTTTACCTCCTTGCGGTAGGCATTGGTGGGACATTTGCGGATACATTCACCGCACATATCGCAAAGCTTGGGACCGTTGTAAAGGGGAGTGGGGGTCAGCTCCGCTTCGGTGATGATGGAAACAAACCGATTCCGGGCTCCGAACTCCGGGGTGATGCACAAGCCGTTCCATCCCAGCTCTCCTAGGCCAGCGCAGACGGCTCCATAGATATGGCTGATATCCGGTGC
>JAZOXD010000341.1:0-3607 GCA_045659565.1 Eubacteriales bacterium
ATTTTTTCTTTAATTCAGCCGGGTAACGGATCACATCGGTGCCGTTGTGGTTATTGAGGATGGAAAAGGTATTGGAGGTGAGCCAATTGGGCTGGCTTGCCGGATCATCGGAGATGATGGCGTTATAATGGTTCCCCCAGGGCTTACCCTCCCGGAACATCCGTTCCGGTTCGCTCCAATGGATCAGATCTTCAGAGGTGGAGATCTGCAGTACCTTGCGTTTTTCGTCCAAGCCCGGAATCTGCCCTTTCATGGCCGCCACAATGGGTTTGCCGGTCATAATAAACCGTCCCTCCGGCTGACTGTAGACCACCCGGGGATGCCACATATCGGTCAGGATGGGCGTTTCCTTTCCCAGATTCCCCGCCTCACAAAAGGCGCCCTCATAATATTTAACAAAATCCCCCATGACTCCGTCTGTCCGCTTGCGGCAACGGGCCACATAGGCATTGCTCCCCTGCCAGGCCTCCCCCATATTATCTTTGGAAAGATCCATCTGCAGAATATTATAGAACAGATAAATATAATCGCCTTGAGGCTCGATATACATACAAAAATCGCCACTGCCGAAGCGAATGATATCCCCCTGCTGGCCAATCACATTTCCGGCGCCGGGATTATAGCGGGAAGTGAGGGCGACCTCCGCCCCCGTTAAAACCCAGCGGTCAAAATACCAGGTTTTTCCCTCGTCATCCGAATGCATCAGCCCCACATGGCGAAAATCCGAATCAAATCGAGGCTTTTCGCAAGGGCCAAAGGCATCATAAGCGGTGCCTTGGCCGTTCCAGCCGGTTTCATTATGGAACCAGCAGAAAAAGCGGTGGGTATTGGGGCAGATATAAAGACCAAAGGGCCAGATACTGCCCCGGGGCAGGATGCCCTCCGGATAGCGGATCCCATCAAAGGCCTTACCGGCGGCGCCGATGGCGAACGCCGTTTGAATGGGCCATTTTTCTTCCATATCATCCAGCGTATGGCCGGCAAACATCCCGATATGCCCCTTGTGGGAGTGGCCGCTCATGGCCCAAAGGGTGCCATCCACGTCCCGATACATGGGGGTTGTGCCATCCTGATAAACATCCATCTCGTTCATAAAGGGAGATGGACGCCCTTCCCCAATAATCAGATCGTATTCTTCGAAAAAATTCAATTATTTTACCTCAAAGGCCGTAAAGCCCATAATGGGGATATCTTCCAGATACACCCGATCACCCTCCAGGCGGCCCTTGCCGTTAATAAAGCGGATCTCTTTATATTCCTTCCCCAGCTCCACCACGGGTTCCATAGCAATATCTTCAAAGAAGTTCCACAGCCCCACGGCCATAGCCCCATCCTTTTCCTTACACTGAATATACAAGGCGGGGTGCCCGTAGACAAAGGCCGGGAGCTTTTGCCCGCTGATCCATTCCACCTGTTCCGCATACTGGCGGCCGCGGGCATAGTGTTTCAGGGAATAAACGTCCCGGGGGCGGGTCAGCAGATTCAGCACCAGGAACCGCTGCCCTTGGGCATTTTCGTAGCGGTAAGTCAAAGGCACTCTGCGCTCCCCCGTCGGAGCATAGCTCAACAGTTCCGCTCCCTCCTTCAGGGTGATATCGCAATACGAGGTACTCCCCGTCAAAATGCGGTTCCCCTCCTTCACGAAGACCTCGGGTGCGCCCCGCAGGGGGTCCCCGCTGGCGGAGTCTCCGATGGAAGCCAGCCCCACGTCTACACCCCGCTCCTGCAGGATCTCGGCGGCGGCAATATCCAAGATCAGCCCTTTTCCGATCTTCTCCGTGGGCAGAGTACGGGCGCTTTCGTCAAAAACCACCCCGCAGACCCCGTCTCCCTCGTAGACCGTGGGCACAGTATTATTGGAAAAACTACGCCCCGCCTTGGAAAATAGGGTCAGGTTCAGATCCATGGTCTTATTCACCTTGGTGGGCATCACCATATCCCGCACCTTACCCGGTGCCTCGTAGATCCGCACCCCCACAGAGGTTTTATCGCCGAAGAGCTCTTGGATTTTGTGATAAAGGGGCTTGTTCCGTTGATAAAGATCGGCATAGCCCCGCTCATAATCAGCGTGGGATACGTAGTCGATGGCATATTTCTGGATTCCATCCAGGCAACCTGCCGCCCGCAAGGCCATATCGTAGCCCTCCAGATAGGAGGCAGGACAGCTGCTGCGGGGGCGGGGGTAGGTATCCCCCTCGGCGAAAAGTTCAATTTCCCCAACCTGTCGGGTCCAGGCAGCCTCCATCCGTTCCAGTTCAATTACGTCGGGCAGGCGGGTGCCCCAGTTTCTGCGGGCCGCCCAATAGGGTGCGCCGATGAGGCGGACAAAGGGCTTGGTGTTCCCTGCCAGGGTCTTAGCCAATTCCCCGGCAGTGATCCCATCCAGATCCCAACTGGTCAGACAGGCGCAGGGGCCGATGCGGATGGCAGGGTTCACCTCATCCACCTTTTTCCGTACTGCTTTAGCAAAATTGCGGAAGGATTCCCCATTCACCTGAAGCCAGGCATCCCGCAAGGGGTTGGCGCCCCCTGTGGTAATGGCTTGATACAACGTTTCCCGATGGTCGTTACGGCCGGTGATCCGGTTGATGGCGGCAATATGTCCATCGCAAAGACAGCAGGTCTGCCCTTCCACCGAGCCGTAGCGGAAGTCGTCGTCGAACTGGATCACATCCACGCCGGTGGCGGCGATCTCTTTAATATATTCCGAAGCATACTCCACAAAATTTTCATCTGTGGGGCAAACAAAAGCAGCACTATCCTTGCCCTCGATGGAGCGCATAAAACGGAAGCGGTCGTCCTCCACCACCCAAAAGGTCCAGATCCAGGCGGCAACTTCATACCCCGCCCCATGGAAGAAGGCACAATTTTCCCGCAATTCTTCCATATTTCTTTTTCGTTTTTCGGTGTCCCGTTCATAGGTGCCCAGGGCCAAAATCACCCGTGTGGCATCCAGGCGCTTTAATTCCTCCAGGGTCCGTTGGCGGTTTTCCCCTTGCAAATTATCTGCGTGGACAGGAATGGGAATCTGATACATAACCGCTTCTCCTTACAAATTCAAAAGTACGATAGAGCCTATCCCTAAAACAAAGCCCACCAGCTGAACCTTAGTCAGCTTTTCACGATATAAGAAGCGGGCAAAGAGATAGGTGGTCACGATCCCCCCGGCAGAGATTAACGGGAACATCACCGAAACGGGCATCCGCCCCGAAAGGATCATCACAAACAGATTCACCAGCCCGTTGGAAAGGCCGCAAAGCACCGCCAGATACCAGCCGACCTTGCAGTTTTCCTTCAGGTCCTTCCGTTCCCGCAAAAGGGATCCGCCCCCCAGGAACAATACCACCATTCCCAGAGCCAGGATCATAAATTCGCTTTTACACCTGCCCTCAAAAGCCACCTGCTGCATCTTTTGAACCACCGAGCACATCCCGTTGCCCAAAAAAGCCAACGCCACAAAAATGCCCCACTTCAAGGTGATGGGTGCTTCGTCGTTGCGGCGGGTGATCAGCGCCAGCGAGGTCACCAGCAAGGCCAGCCCCGGAAACAGCCCCACCCCAATAGGGTCCTTCAAAAAGATCAGGCCGTAAAGGGTAGGCATCAATAA
>JAZOXD010000342.1:0-4749 GCA_045659565.1 Eubacteriales bacterium
TCCGCAGTGTTTCCAGATTGAGCCCGTCGGAACATGATGAAATGATCGGCTTTTTGTCCCAACTTACCCATTGTATTGCGGTTTCTCTCATGTGCTGCCACGATACAGATGCCCTGGAGCAATATACCGGCGATTCCTTCCGGGATCTCACCCGGATCGCCAAAATCAACGATGCCATGTGGAGCGAACTCTTTATGATGAATAAGGATCAACTTTTGCGTCAGATGGATGTGTTTGCCGATAAATTCCGGGAACTGCGGAATTATCTTGAAACTGGAAATGTGGACTGTATGCGTGAAATGATGCGGATCTCAACCACCCGTCGTAAACGCTTTGATAAATAAAGGAGAATAGACGCTATGAATATGACATTTAACCGTAAACTCCCCATACCTAAAGATATTAAAGAAATGTATCCTGCTACGGCAGAGATGATCAAAACCAAGGAAACTCGGGATGTGGAGATTAAAAAAGCCTTTGCCGGTGAAAGCGATAAGTTTTTGCTGGTGGTGGGCCCTTGCTCCGCCGATAATATGGATTCCGTTTTGGATTATATTGGCCGCCTGCGGGGCTTGGAAGATAAGGTAAAGGATAAGATCCTCATCATTCCCCGGATCTATACCAATAAGCCCCGCACCACCGGCGATGGCTATAAGGGTATGCTCCACCAGCCCGATCCCAATGAAGAACCCGATATGCTAAAGGGCATTCTGGCCATCCGAGATGTTCATATGCGTGCTCTGGCCGATTATAAATTCAGCTGCGCCGATGAAATGCTCTATCCCGAAAACCATCGGTATCTTTCCGATTTGCTCTCCTATGTGGCTGTGGGCGCCCGATCTGTGGAAAATCAGCAACACCGCCTCACCGCCAGCGGGCTGGCGATCCCCGTTGGAATGAAAAACCCCACCGGCGGCGATCTTTCCATTATGATGAACTCCATCACCGCTGGCCAGCATAGCCACACCTTCCTCTATCGTGGTTGGGAAGTGGTCAGCCACGGCAATCCCTATACCCACGCGATCCTGCGCGGTTATGTGGATTCCAGCGGCAGAAGCCTGCCCAATTATCACTATGAAGATCTGATGAATCTTTTGAATCTTTATGATAAAACCGATCTGCAGAACCCGGCGGTTATCGTGGATACCAACCACGCCAATTCCGGCAAGAAATATCTGGAACAGGTGCGGATCGCCAAGGACGTTCTCCATAGCTGCCGCCAGAATAATGATGTGCGCAAACTGGTCAAGGGCTTGATGATCGAAAGCTATATTGAGGATGGTGCTCAGAAGGCGGAAGAATGTATTTATGGTAAATCCATCACCGATCCCTGCCTGGGCTGGGAGAAAACCGAACGTCTGGTGTTGGATATCGCAGAGGCATTATGATGAAAAAAATCGATTTTCATGTTCATATTCATGGACGGCTCTCTGTTGAAAAGATGGCGGAATATTTAAAAGGAATGATGGTGGAAAATGGCTATGATGGAATTGGGATCATGTCCCTGATTCCAAGTTCCGGCGATTCCAATAAACCGGAATCCAATGGGGAAGCGTTGAAACTGCGGGCGATGCTGCCCGGCAGCTACGCTTTTGCCGGCATTGATCCCGAACTGCCTCTTTCCTATGGGGAGCAAGCGAAGCTGTATTATGAGCAGGGATTCGATGGCATCAAACTCATCGAAGGCAAGCCCAATATGATCAAGCGTTTTGGCTATGGCGCCGATGACCCTCGCTTTGATGACCTCTATGCCTTCGCAGAAGAAAAACAGTTCCCGATTCTGATCCATGTGGGCGATCCGGAATTCGCCTGGGATCTTTCCAAAGCCACCCCTCGGATGATCGAAAGGGGCTGGGTCTATGATGAAACCAACGTCACCTTTGAAAGCGGATTTGAAATGATTAAAAATATTCTCGCCCGCTATCCTAAACTGAAAATCGCCTTTGCCCATATGGGTTTTATGGCCGATCGTCTGGATTTTGCCGCCGATCTGCTGGATCGGTATCCCGGGATGATGCTGGATATGACTCCTGCCTTACCCATCTATAAGGATCTTTCGGCCACCCCCGAAAAATCCCGTGAATTTCTGATCAGATATCAGGATCGTCTGCTCTACGGCACCGATGCAGAAGCCCATCTGGTGGGCGAAAAACTGGCCTATAACCGCAAAAAGGTCAAGGTGATCACCCACCTTTTGGAGGGAACCGGCGAAAAGCAGATCGAAGATCTGCTGATCCAAGGGCTCTCGCTCCCCGAAGAAGTACTCAAAAAAATCTATGCCGAAAACGCCATCCGCTGGTGCGGTGAACCCAAGTGAAATGAATGAAGGAGATTGCGATGAAAACAGAGAACTGGATCTGGTCTTCGGATACCGTAACCAAGAACAGCGTTTCTTATTTCAGAAAAGACTATGAACTGAAAACGGTTCCTACCGCTGTGGAAGTGCGGGTTTCTGCCCATAACCATTTGAAATTTTACGTGAACAGTAAGTTGATTACCGGCTATGTAACTCCCGCTCCGGCCGTGGTTCCCAAGGATATTAACTATCTTTCCTATTCCTTTACCGGAGAAGAATTGTCTGCGTTGATCAGCGGCGATCAGCTGGCTTTGGCCGCCGCCGTTCAATATATGGGCGATACCGGGATGAACTATATGAACGCCAGCCCCGCCCTGTGGGCAGAGGTTAAACTGACCTTTGCCGATGGCTCGGAAGAAACCTTGAAAACCGGCACTGATTGGAAGGCTTTGGCGGATACGCCCTATGCCGGGAATACTCCCAGTATGTCCAATCGGCATATGAACGCCCAAATCGATTACGATGCCCAAAAGATGCCGGAGCCCCTGGCATGGACAGCCTACGGCTATGACGATTCTGCATGGGTCGATGCCGTAAAGGTTGATGCCGCTGCATCCTATCAATTACGTCGGCAGGTGATTCCGGAGGGTGCGATCCACGAAGAAATTACTCCCGCTGCTGTTGGGCGCCAGCAGGCGGGCTACCAGGTTTTTGACGTGGGCCGTATTGCCTCCGGTTGGGTTAAACTGACTGCAACTGCCCCTGCCGGCACTAAGGTCTGCATCCGCTACTCCGAGGATCTGATTGGGGATACCGGCGACGAAGTGGTCAAGCATAACGCCGCTAACGAACCCACCGAAAACTATTGCGACTATTATACCTTCGCCGGTACTGGTGAGGAAACCTTTGCCGCCGATTTCGACTATAAGGCCTTCCGTTATTTTGAGGTTGTTGGTCTGACCGAAACCATCACTGTGGAGCAGGTGACGATGCAGCACGCCTCCACCGGGATCGAGCATACTGCCGGCTTCAATTCCTCCGACGAACTCTTGAACGCCATTTATCAGGCCTCGGTTAATACCCAAATCAACAATATGCTGGGGATGCCGGTAGATTGCCCCCACCGTGAGCAATCCCAATATTTAGCCGATACCCAATTGCAGTATGCCTTTTTAAGCTATGGTTTTTCCGATTTCAGCGCCATCAACTATAAGACTCTGTTGGACTTTGCTTCTCAGCAAAAGGCGACCGGACGATTTACTTTTGTTTCGCCTTCCGAGCGGAATCAGGGTGATTCCATTCCCGAATGGGATCTGCGCTATTCCAATATGCTGTATAATTATTATCTTACCTCCGGGGATTTGGACGGTACGGCGGCATTCTACGACAATGCCGTGAAGAATGTTAATTATTATTTGGGCTATCTGGAAAGCTCCGGTCTTTTGGCTGATATCGACGGATGGAACATCTCCGATCATCCCGAAAAAACTGCTTGCAAGGATGATCCCGGCGTGCCTCCCACCGTTGTCAATATCCTGCTGTATGATTCCCTGAATCATCTTTCTAAGATCGCTACTTTGCTGAATAAGACCGAGGATGCTGCTATCTGGAGTGCCAAGGCCGAAAAACAGCGGGTGGCTATTAATCTGCATTTGCTGAACCACGAAACCGGCCTGTATTATCAGTATCACGGTGCCGAAGAGACCAACGAAGGTATTACCGCCATGGGCATCAATCTGGGTGTTGCTGAGCCCTATATGCTGGAAAAACAAATGGCCGCTTTGTCCGTAAAAGGTTTGACGAACACCTCTGTGGTTTTGACCTATGAGCTGTTCAATGCCGTAATGGCCAACGGCACCGCCGTTCAGAAAGAAGCGGTTTATGAACGCATCATCCGCTCTTGGGGTCAGATGATCAATGCAGGGGACTCCACTTTGTGGGAAGGTTTTGAGGACAAAAACTCCCATTCCCATGCCTGGGGCGGATACGTTGGCCGGATCATGCTCCAGTATATGTTGGGCATCAGCTATAACGGTGTAAACTATACCAAGGTTGCCGTAGCACCCTGGCTGCCCGAGGAGATGAGCAATGCAGAAGGTTTTGTGACGATTCCTGATGGCCGTGGACAAGTGGGCGTTGCGTTGAAGCGGAACGCCGACAGTTCCTTGACCTTGCAGGTGGAGAATAAGCCCGCTTCTGCCATTACCGTTGCCGTTCCCGGTGTGAGCGGAAACGCCGTGATCAAAGAAGCCGTTACCGGTATTATCTTTGAAAACGGAACCGGCTCCGATGGAACCGACTTAACCTATTTGAGCAATGATGCCGAATACGTTCGGTTTACCGCTGCTGCCAATAAGACTTATACCTTCACCTCAACCGTTTCCAAATGATTTTTGAATAACGAAAATCCCCCGGGTCCCGAATTTGGTTCCGGGGAATTTGTGTTTTAAAAA
>JAZOXD010000343.1:0-11822 GCA_045659565.1 Eubacteriales bacterium
CGTTTTTATCCTTCAGTTCCAAAAGCCAGGCCATGTGGTAGATGCCGGCGAACAGCTCTTTGCGGCCTTCCATATGCTCTTCCAGGCCCAGTTCTTTCAAAAGATGGCTGGAGCAAACCTGAACGCTGTGGCAAAGGCCAACGGTCTTGATGGGGGTATAGCGTTGCATATAGCCGCTGAGCATGGCCATGGGATTGGTGTAGTTCAGGAATAAAGCATCCGGGCAGACCTCTGCCATATCCTTGGCAAAATCGTCCATCACGGGGATGGTGCGCAGGGCCCGCATAATCCCGCCGATCCCCAAAGTATCAGCAATGGTCTGGCGCAGACCGTATTTTTTGGGCACTTCAAAATCAATGATGGTGCAGGGGTCGTAAAGCCCCACCTGAATAGCGTTGATAACAAAATCCGCTCCCCGCAGGGCATCCTTCCGTTGGGGAACACCCAAATAACATTCAATCTTGCCGTAACCGCCCTTGGCCTTTCGCATGGCTTCCAGAATCACACGGCTTTCTTCCAGCCGCTGGCCGTCAATGTCGTAAAGGGCAAAAACGCTGTCCCGCAGTGCTTCACTGCACATACAGTCGCCAATCACGTTTCGGGCAAAAACAGTGCTTCCCGCACCCATAAAAGTGATCTTCATAGCAAATGCCTCCTTGTGGTTTTGTTTTCTTCATTTTAGCATAAATTTTGGTAAAAAGGATTGCTTTTTGTTTGGTAAACTTGTTATAATGTTTGGTGAAAAGGGGGGATGACCTCTGAAAAGAGAAGTTGAAATTATTATCGACCAAGGCTACCAGGGCTTAAATCCTGTCTGCTTCGGCAGCGAAACCTGCCGCCCGGGCCATTACTACGGCCCCGCCGTGCGTACCTATTGGTTGCTTCATTACGTAGTTAAGGGTTTTGGCCGCTTTGAACGGGGCGGTAAAACCTATCACCTGAAACCCGGGGAAATCTTTGTGATTCCCCCCTATGAAACCACCTATTACGAAGCGGATGCAGACCGCCCTTGGCGGTATATCTGGGTGGGCTTCACCGCCACCCAGAAACTGCCCGATCTGTTTGAAAACCCCGTTTTAAGATGCTCCGGGGTGGGGGCAGTGTTCGAGGGTATGCACCGTTGCCGTGAAATGGGCAGCGGTTGCAGTGCGTTCCTGGCAAGTAAACTTTGGGAACTGATTGCGGTTTTGTTGGATCAAAAAGTCCCCCGTATCAACTACGTGGAACAGGCCTTGAACTGTATGAATGCGGAATACGCTACGGGCATCACCGTGCAAAGTATTGCAGAACGCCTTCATCTGGACCGCAGTTATTTCGCCACAATGTTCAAAGAAAAAATGGAAATTTCCCCCAGGGACTATCTGAAAAACCTGCGCCTTCAGCGGGCGGCCGAGCTAATGAGCCTCCACGGCGTCAGCCCTTCCACCGCCGGTATTTCGGTGGGGTATGGGGATATTTATCATTTCTCCAAAGCCTTTAAACAGCATTTTGGTCAATCTCCGCGGGCTTACCAAAAATCATATCAAAGGGATCGATTAAACGAAAAAAGCTGATCGGATCCGGCACCTATCAAAGAAAAAAGGACGAAAAGCACCGAAATATGCCGCTTTGCGGCAGGTTCGAATTACTCTTGTCACCTTATCCTATGTCGGCGTGTCAAAAATAAAATAGAGTTTTTTGAAACGACAAAAAAGTTCCGATCTATTTTGATCGGAACTTTTTTAATTTGTTTTTGGAAGAAAGATATTGCTCTTGATCCAGGCTGATGGCTTTGGCTTTTTTCAAAAGGGTGGCTTGAGCGTCCCCGGGTTTAAGGCGGCAAGGGTAACCCGCATCATTGATAAAGTATAGCACACCCTCGTGGGCCATCAATTGGTTGGCTTTTTCATCGTAAATCGTCTTTTTTTCGCCAACGGAATAGATTCCTTCCTCTAAAGCGACAAAAAGACCTTCGTTCGTTGCCGCCAAACGTTGTCCCGGCCCGGGTAAATCGATTTGGGTGCCGTTGTGATAGAGTACACCATCGGTGCCTAAAATATAGAGCGATTCGTCCAAAAAAGCATAATCCATAGCGTCAAGGGTGGAAAGGGTTCGGATCGTACCGCCGTCTGTGGCAATGAATTGCACACGATGCTGGGTGGTGTTAATGTAATAAAGACCGTTTTCTGCCGGCAACAACCGATCCGCCCGGATGGGGGCCAGCCGCACCCGGATCCCCCGGTATTCGGCGTAAAGGCCGTCCTCCGCCGCCAGATAAGTCACCGCTGTCCCATCATAGGCGCCGGCATAAAAATTCTTCCCACCATGGGCAAGGCCGTTATCGGCTGTTGGTTTTATGGGTGCCCCCGGGGTAAAACTTCCCGCCCCCGGAGTTGGGGATAGGTCCGCACCGGTTTGTTCTTTGGCCTCCTGCCGGGCGGCATAGATTGTCAGGGGGTCCGCCCCCAGAGCTTGGTATTGATCCAATAACTGCTGCCAATAGTCTTGATTTTTCGGATCTTCCTCCAAAAGGGCTAAAAGACAAATGTTTTGCAGGTCATATCGTTTCGTTTCCGCCAATATAGCCTTTGCATTGGGCTTACGGGAACCGGAAAGTAAAAAAATGCCCGCTCCCAAAAGCAGTAAAATACCGATTATAATGCCGATTACCACCGGCTTTTTCAAAATGATGATCTTCATAATGCTATTGTATCATAGTCCCCGTTAAATGAAAAGAAAATTTTGCCGTTGCAAGGGGATTTTCAATATGGTAAAATAAACCCAAAGGAGTGATGGTGATGGCAGAACAATATATTGCCGCATTGGACCAGGGAACCACCAGTTCCCGGTGTATCATTTTTGATCAGGAACTGAATATCGTTTCCGTGGCCCAAAAGGAATTTCAGATTTTTTACCCTCAGCCGGGTTGGGTGGAGCAACGTCCTTTGGATATCTGGGTCACCCAATATGGGGTGCTCACGGAAGCCCTGTTAACCGCGGGCCTTTCGGCGGATCAACTGGCGGGCATCGGCATCACCAACCAGCGGGAAACCACCATCGTTTGGGATAAAAATACCGGCGAGCCTGTCTGCAATGCCATCGTTTGGCAATGCCGCCGCACGGCGGAATTCTGCCGGGAACTGGAAGAGCGGGAAGGGGATTACATCCGCACCCATACCGGTCTGGTGGTGGATCCCTATTTTTCCGCCACCAAGCTCCGTTGGATCTTGCAGAACGTGGAAGGCGCCATGGAACGGGCCCAAGCAGGGGAACTGCTGTTCGGAACGGTGGATACTTACCTGATCTGGAAGCTCACCGGCGGCAAGGTTCACGCCACCGATTATACCAATGCGTCCCGCACCATGCTTTATGATATTCATCAAAAATGCTGGGATGCTCATCTTTTGGAGGTGCTGGAGATCCCTGCTTGTATGCTGCCCGAGGTGCGCCCCTCCTCCGGCTTTTTTGGCTGGGCCGAGGTTTTGGGTGCATCTGTTCCCATCACCGGCGTGGCCGGTGATCAGCAGGCTGCTTTGTTCGGCCAGGCCGGCTTTGAGCCTGGCGCTTTAAAATCTACATACGGCACCGGCTGTTTTGCCCTGATGAATTTAGGGGATCAACACCCCGAAGAACTGGGCGGTTTGTTGCTCACTCTGGGCGCCGGTAAGGAGGCCCCCTGCTATTGCTTGGAGGGCAGCGTCTTTATGGGCGGCGCTGTGGTGCAATGGCTGCGGGACGAATTGAAGATGATCAATGAATCCGCCGATAGCGCCTATTTCGCCGGTAAGGTAAAGGATAGCAATGGGGTCATTTTGGTGCCCGCCTTCACCGGTCTGGGCGCACCCTATTGGGATCCGGATGCCCGGGGCGCGGTCTTCGGTCTCACCCGGGGCGCTAACCGGAATCACCTGATCCGGGCTTGTCTGGAATCTATTGCCTATCAGACCGCCGATGTGCTGAAGGTGATGGAAACCGCCTCCGGCCAACCCATCCGCCAACTGCGGGTGGATGGGGGCGCCACCGCCAATCCCATCCTGATGCAGTTCCAGGCGGATATCCTGCAGGCCGAGGTCTGCCGCCCCATGATCAGCGAAACCACTGCCCTGGGGGCCGCCTTCCTGGCGGGCTTGGGCGTGGGCTATTGGAAGGATCAAAAGGAACTTACCGACCGTATCCTGTTGAGTAACCGCTGGCAACCGACCATCGAGCCTCAAGAAGCAGAAAAGCGGATGGAACGTTGGCATACTGCCGTGGCCGCCGCAAGATTGTTCAAATAATAATTATAACTACCGGAACGGCCGGTAGTTATGATAGTTTGCAGATCATCCGATTCAAGGTGTTCAAAACCCGCTTTTTATCCCCGCACCAAAGGGGGGCGATCAGTTCCGCCTTGGGCGGGTCCCCGGTGATGCGGTGCACCACCGTTCCGGGCTTCAGGGCTTTTAAACCCGCCGCCAGCCATTGGCTGTATTCTTCCAAAGAAAGAACGCCGATTTTGCCTTGGCGATAAAGCTCTGCATAGAGGGAGTTTTCAACAATATAAAGCAGATGGAACTTCACTCCATCCACGCCGCAACGGTTGATGAATTCCACCGATTGCACCAAATCCTCCGGTGTTTCTCCGGGCAATCCCACCATCAGGTGGGCAACGATATGAATGTTCCCGATCTCTTTTAAAGTTGCCACCGCTGTTTCGAATCGGGAAGAGGGGTATCCTCTGCCAAAGGCCTCCGCCACATCATCCCGGGCGGTCTGCAGGCCCAACTCAATAAACAGGGGCTTTCTGGCGGCGCACTCCGCCAAAATTTGCAAAACCTCCGGTCCCAGGCAATCAGGCCGGGTGGCAATGGCCAAAGCGGCAATATCCTCCCGCTCTAAGGGCACCCGATAAAGTTCCCGCAACCGTTCCGGCGATGCAAAGGTGCCGGTATAGCTTTGAAAATAGGCGATATATCGCTCGCCTTTGAACTTATCGGCCACCCGCTTTTTGGCGCTCTCCAATTGCTCTGCAATGGGGCCCGGCTCCGTAAAAAATCCGCTGCCGCCCCCGCAAAAGGCGCAACCACCGGTCTGACGATCTGCCCGGTTGGGGCAGGAAAAACCGCCGTCTAATGTCAGTTTATATAATTTTTCGCCGAACCGATCTTGGCAATAATCATTGAAGGTATATAACTGCATCTGTTGCTCCTTTCTGTTTTTATTTATTATATGAAATCCCGGATCAAAAAGCAAGGGTTGTCAGTCGGTTCATTTTGTGATATACTATCCCTTGAATTCAAATAACGAGGTAAAATATGCATAATATTGAATGTTGCGTGCCCTGCCTGTTTGGGCTGGAATCGCTGGTAGCCAATGAACTGAAAAATCTGGGCGCCTCTGAGGTGCTGGCCGAAAACGGCCGGGTCTTCTTCAAGGGCGATGAAGAACTGGTGGCCAAGGCCAATCTTTGGATCCGTACCGGTGAACGGGTAGAGATCGTGTTGGGTCGCTTTCCTGCCCGTACTTTCGACGATCTGTTTGAAGGGGTAAAAAAACTGCCCTGGGAGGAATGGATCCCGGAAGATGGCCGCTTCCCGGTGAAGGGCCACGCCCTGAACTCCAAACTCCATAGCGTGCCCGATTGCCAGGCAATTGTTAAAAAAGCCATTGTCCGTCGGCTGGAGGGACATTATCACCGCTCCCTCTTTCAGGAAACGGGCAAGCTGTTCAGCGTGCGCTTTTCCATTCTGAAGGATCAGGCGGTGCTGATGCTGGATACCACCGGCAATGCCTTGCATAAACGGGGCTACCGCCCCGGCACCCAGCCGGCACCCATTCGTGAAACTTTGGGCGCTGCCTTGGTCAGCCTGGCCCGCCCCTTCCCGGATACGGTGCTTTACGATCCCTTCTGCGGAAGCGGTACTCTTTTGATCGAAGGGGCAATGCTGGCCCGGAATATCGCCCCGGGTTTGTTGCGAAGCTTTTCTGCCGAAGGCTGGCCCCGCCTGCCCAAGGAACTGTGGCAGCGGCTTCGTAAAGAAGCCCGGGAAGCAGAAAAAAAGGATATTCCCTTCCGTTGCGTGGGCAGCGATATTGATTCCCGCTCTATCAAAATGACTTTGGAAAACGCCAAACACGCCGGCGTGGCCGATTGCTTTGAACTTTCTGTGGCCGATGTAAAGGATTTCAAGGGTGAAACACCCCGGGGAATGGTGGTCACCAACCCGCCCTATGGCGAGCGTCTTTTGGAAAAAGATCAGGCCCGGGCCCTTTATCAGGTGATGGGCAAGGTGTTTGAAAAGAAGCCCGGATGGCGGTATTTCATCATTGCCCCGGATAAGGATTTTGAAAAGCTTTTTGGCCGTCGGGCCGATAAACGCCGCAAGCTCTATAACGGTATGCTGGAATGCGACGTTTACCAATATTTTAAAGTATAACGAAAAGGGGAACCTTTTGAAAAGGTTCCCCTTTTAAAATTCTCACTAAAACTTTCAAACGACAAGATTGATGGTTTTTGGAGATCATAAGAACTTTTTTCAAAAAGGTTCTTATAGCCCCCGTATGTTTATTCCTCTTCGGGGAAATTTTTTGCGGCGGTGGCGATGATTTCTGCCACCAGATCCAAACCGATGGAGCTATCCAAGGTCAGGTGATAATGATCCGGCCGACCCCAAGTCTTATGGGTGAAATAGTCATAATAGGATTTCCGCTGGCGGTCCATTTTCTTGACGTAATCCCGGGGATCCCGGCTTTTGATCTGATAGGTTTCTGCCATCCGCTTGGCCCGATCGGCCAGGGGAGCACGTACAAATACTTTCAATATCCGTACGCCGTCTTCCTCCAGAATACTGTCTGCGCAACGGCCCACGATCACACAGGGGCCTTCCTTGGCCAAATCCCGGATAACGGCCGATTGGGCAAAGTATACCTGATCCTGCAAGGGGAACTCCATGGTGGCGCCGGAAATGGCATAAAGAAGGCTGGCCGGCTTTTTCTGTTGCATCTGTTCCACAACGGCGGCGTGGAACCCGCTTTTTTCTGCAGTGATCTGCACCAATTCACGGTCGTAAACAGGAATATTTAATAAAGTCGCAACCTTTTCGCCGATAATTCTTCCGCCGGAACCAAAGGAGCGGCCGATAGTGATAATGGGTAAAGACATTAAAATACACAACCTTTCTTAAAAAAAATCAAAACTATTATCTATATTATACAATAAAGGAACAACTTTGTAAATAATTTTTTTTGTTTACGCTAAAAAAATTTTATGATATAATGAATAAAACATTCCAAAAAAAGGAAAACATCAATGCGAGAAAAAATACTAAGGCTTCCGGTGCAGGAAAGCAAGGTATTCCGGGTGCTGCTGGCGGGCATCACCTATCCGGACCGGAACTATTTTATCAAAAGAATCCCCACGGAACTTTGGGTGTTTGAAACGGTGATATCCGGCAAGGGTACCGTTTGTATCGAGGATCAAAAGTTCCGGGTTAAAGCGGGGGATAGCTATATCCTGCCTGCCCGCACCAACCAGCATTATTACAGCGATCCGGAAGAACCCTTTGAAAAGATCTGGTTCAACCTTTCCGGCACTTTGGTGGATAGCCTGGTGCAGGCCTACGGTCTGGAGGGCCATTGGTATCTGCCCGGCGCCGGGCTGGAACAGGCTTTTCGCCAATATCTGGACCTTCTAAGCCGGGAACTTTCCGTAGCCGATATTCTGGAACAGGGTGCTGATGGTTTTCATCGGCTGATCCGGGCCATTGCGGCCACGCTGCCTGCGCCCCAAAACGATCCCGCTTCGGTTTTAAAAAAATATATTGATGAACATATCGAACAGCGCTTTGGTCTGGAAGAACTATCTAAAATGATTTTCCATTCTCCCTCCCAGACCATTCGCATCTTCAAAAAGGCCTATGGCAAAACGCCTTATGAATATATTTTGGATAAAAAACTGGAACGGGCCTGTATGCTTTTAAGCCATACCAACCTGCTGGTCAAAGAGATTGCCACCCAGCTGCAGTTTGCCGATGAGCATTATTTTTCTGCCACCTTCAAAAAACGAATGGGACTCACCCCCCGTCAATACAGAAAAACGGTGTAGCAAAAATGCTACACCGTTTTTTTATCGTTATTCCGCTGCATCCAGATCCAGATCATAAAGGGTACTGCGTTCCATTTTGTCAACGGCGATATAAACTTTGCCGCTATCATCTAATTTAAAAATGCCGTAAACATTATAGACCTCATTCGCCTGCACTTGGTTTTCCAACCCGCCCAGCTGCACAGGTACATTCTGGTAACAACAGCCCTTGGTATCGGCGATCTCGATCACTTTCACGCCGTCAATATCGTCAAAGATAATGCCTTCGGCCCCAACGGTCTTATCCACATAATCCTTGGGTTCCTGCACGATCTGAACGGCCAGAGAATAGATCATGGAAGGATCAAAGATATCTCCGGCGATAAGATTAATGTCATAATCCCCGTTGCTTGCCTTACCGCAACCGGTCAACAGTAAAACGGTCACTGCTAAAATCGTAAAAAGTCTTTTCATATCAGTTACCTCCTTTGATTTTACCAATCAAACTAAAGATCAGGAAAAATACAATATCCACCACCACGATAGTAGAGCCTACCGGCGGGCCAAAGAAGGAGATCAGAATCCCCAACGCCGCGGCCGTTACCGAAAGAATGGCCGCGCATAGGATCACCGCTTTGAAGTTTTTAAATACCCGCATAGCTGAAAGGGAAGGGAAGATCACCAAGGCCGAAATCAGAAGTGAGCCTACCAGGTTCATGGCCACTACGATCACAATGGCGGTGATCACCGCAATCAAAAGATTGTAAAATCCGGCCCGCACCCCGGTGGCCGTGGCAAAGTTTTCGTCAAAGGTTACGGCAAAGATCTGCCGATAGAACAACAGGAACAGTAAGATCACCAGGGCCGACATTACGGCGCAAAGTAAAACATCCGTTTTGGAAAGAGTCAGGATGGAAGTGGAGCCAAACAACGTGCTGCAAACATCACCGGAGATATTGGCCGAAGAAGAGAACACATTAATAATCAGATAGCCAATGGCCAAAGCACCAACGCTGATCATTGCCACTGCCGCATCTCCCTTGATTTTGGCATTTTGTCCGCCCTTCAGCAGGATAATGGCCACCAGCACGGTAATGGGTAACACCAACAGCATATTGTTGGTCAGCTTTAATACCATGGCAATGGAAAGGGCGCCAAAGGCCACGTGGGAAAGCCCGTCGCCGATAAAGGAAAAACGTTTTAATACCAGGGTAACCCCCAGCAGGGAAGAACAAAGGGCAATCAATACGCCTACAATCATCGCATACCGCACAAAATCAAAGGCAAAATAAGCGGTGATCTTTTCAATAATCAGGTTCATTCCTGCTCACCTCCCATCTCGGCAAAGGTTTTGCCGATCTTGGTCTGCAGATAAGCGTCCTTATCCATAAACAGGCCGCTCTGCCGGTGGATGTGCAAAATATGGCTGGCATAATGTACCGCTGCGGCAATATCGTGGGAAACCATAATCACGGTAATGCCTTCTTTTTTGTTCAGGTTATCGATCAGCTGATACATTTCTTTGGTTACCTTGGGGTCCAGCCCTGCCACCGGTTCATCCAGCAACAGAATATCCCGGGTGGCGCAAAGGGCCCGGGCCAATAAGACCCGTTGCTGCTGTCCGCCTGAAAGCTCCCGGTAGCAACGCTTGGCCAGATGGCTGATCCCCATTTTTTCCATGTTTTCCTCTGTCAGAGCCTTTTCGGCCTTGGTGTAGAAGGGACGGATCCCGCCCTGATTCAAACACCCGGAACGAACAATCTCCCGCACCGAGGCCGGAAAATCCCGTTGTACAATCGTCTGCTGGGGCAGGTACCCGATCCGGTTTTGTTCCAAGCCGTCCCCAAATTGCATCAGGCCGCCCATGGGCTTTTTCAAATGTAAAAGAGTCTTCATCAGGGTGCTTTTGCCGGAGCCGTTTTCTCCCACAATGCAAAGGTAATCACCCTTGTTCACTTCAAAATCCAAATCCTTTAAAAGGATCTTGCCCTCGTAACCCAGGCAAAGGTTCTTGCATAAAATTTGTGCCATCGTTGCTCTCCTTAGTGTAACGCTTCATATAGGGTGGTGCGATTTTTTTCCATAATGGAAAGATAGGTCTCGCCGGCCTCCATCCGCTTTTTGGTCACTGATTGAACGGAATCCAAAACCAGGATCTTTTGATCCTTGGCCTTGGTGTTGGCAATCACCGTTTTGGCAATGGTCTGATCCCCGGACTCAATCACCATCACCGCCGGCAACTTCAACTCCTCCACCTTGCCGGATAAAAAGGCAATGGTTTCAAAACTGGCCTCGGTTTCGGCGGAACAGCCGGAAAAGGCGGAAAAAGTTTCGATCCCGTAATCCTTGGTCATATATTCAAAGGGGAACCGATCCGCAAAAAGAAGGGTGTTTCGCTTGGCGGTGGAAAGATCCTCTAAAATACCCTTGTCTAAATGCATCAGCTTTTCCTGATAATGTTCGGAATTGGTGCGGTAAAGCTCTGCGTGCTCGGGATCCAGCTCTGCCAATTGTTCGGCGATCAGATCCACCCCCTGCATCGCCAGCCGCAAAGAAAGCCAAAAATGCTCATCGGCGGCGTGGTCGTGGTCTTTGTCCCCGTGATCGTGGTCCAATTCACATGCTTCCTCCTCCAACAGGTTCAAAGCCTCCATAAAGCCAATCACCTTCTGATTGGGATTGGTGGGAGTCTTCAGGGCATCCTTGACCCAACCATCCGAGGCCCCGCCGTTGTAAAGGAACAGGTCACAATCGGAAATTTTAATAATATCCTTGGTGGTGGCCTGGTAATTATGCAAATCGGCGCCGCTTTCCATCAGCAGAGTCAGGTGTACCTCATCGATCCGCTCCCCCAAAACCTCCCGGGTCCAATCATATTGGGGAAAGATGGTACAGATGATTTTTAATTTTCCATCATCCTGGGGATTGGCTTTGCCACATCCGCTCAAAAGACCCAGGCATAAGACACCAATCATTAATAATGCTAAAATTCTTTTGTTCATTGTTAAACTCCTTAATGGGTTCTGCATTCTCTGCAGCGGCCGAATAAAACCGTTTGATGCTCATCTACGGCAAATTCATCCTGCATCAGAATCTGCCGCAGTAACTTGTGGGTATTGTTTTCCTCCATATGGATCAACTTGCCGCAATCGGTGCACTTCAGGTGCAGATGCTCGTGATCACATTCGTTGATCTGATAAAAACTGCGGCGGCTGCCCTTTTTGGTAAAGGTTCGTAATTGCTCCTCGGCGGCAAGGGCGCTCAAAAGCCGGTAAACAGTGCTCTTTCCCGGTGCTTCTTCGCCATAGGCGACCAATAGCCCCTGGGCAAGCTCCTCGGCTGTGTAGGAACTATCGGGATGCTCCCGTAAAAACGCCAGCAAAAGGCTCTTTTGCCGGGTGTTGTAACGTACCATGTTGAATCCCTCCATTTTGAGAATCATTCTCATATTCAGATTATAACAATCCAAATTCGTTCTGTCAATAAAAAAACACCCCCATCGGGGGTGTTTTTTCTGTTAAATACTCAATGCCGTGATGCTGACTGCCGCCATAATCAGGCCGAGGATGTTGTAGAGATCTAATTTTTCTTTAAAGATGAATAAGGAAAATACGGCAGAAACCACCAAGATCCCGCCGCTGAGCATGGTCATCATAACGGCGATATCCACAAAGGGCATAATGATCAACTGCAGATTCATAGAAAGGGACACGCATAAACAGCAAAGAATCAAGGGCAAAATGGCCTTTTTGCCGATCTCAAAGGCCTTGAAGGTTTCTTT
>JAZOXD010000344.1:0-2164 GCA_045659565.1 Eubacteriales bacterium
CGCCCTTTCGGTGCTGTATAACTACGAATGGCTGAAGGAGTTGCCCATAGGCAAACTGCAATTCGGCCAAAAGAACATCACCGTTTTCCACCGTACCGCCACCCAGGAAGAAATCAGCGTAGCCCAGGAAGTTTGGGCCTATTATCAGAAAACCGATAATCTGCAGGCGGCGAAAATGATCGAAGAAAAAGGCCTGGATATGAACGTTCCCCGAGCGGGGCGGATCATCAACCTTTTAGACATCCCCCAAGAAAAGGAACTTTATCTTACGGCGCTGGCCATTGGCGATTTTGCTCTGGCGGGAATCCCCGGGGAGCCCTTTACCGCCATCGGCCGGGCCATTAAAGAACATTCTCCCTTCCCCCTGACCATGCCCTGTTGCCTGGCCAACGGCGGAGAAGGTTATTACCCCGACGCCACCGTTTATGACGAAGGGGGCTACGAATTAGATGTGGCCCGCTTTGAAAAGGGCACGGGCGAAGCCTTGATCCAAGGCTCTTTAGACGTATTAAATTCTTTGAAAGAGGTATAAAAAGATGTTACAAGCCGGATTTGGACGATTAGACGTTACCCCCACCTTTGGCGTGACCATGGCGGGCTATTTCCGCCGACGGGAAGCAGACGGGATCCTGGATCCCCTGTTGGCCACTGCCGTTTTATTGGATAACGATAAAAAGAAAGCCATGCTCATCAGCGTGGATAACTTAGGGATGGCCCGCCCCCTGGTAGACCGCCTGCGGAAGGAAGCCGCAGAGCGGATCGGTTGCGATTTCGAGGGTGTTTTTCTAGCCTGTACCCATACCCATACCGGGCCCGTGACCCTGGATAATCTGGGGCATCACGAAAACGACGAATACATTGAATGGCTGGTGAAAAAGATCGGCGACGTGGCTCAACTGGCCCTGAACGATCTGGCCCCCGTAACCCAAAAACTTTATACACGGGGCGTTGTGGAGGGTGTTTCCTTCGTGCGCCGCTATTATATGAAGGACGGCTCCATTAAAACCAATCCCGGCCGGCAGAACCCGGATATCGTTCGGCCGGTGGATGAGCCGGATACCAACAGTTCCCTTCTGATCCTGAAGCGGGAAAACGCGCCGGAGATCGGCATTGTGAACTTCCAGGTGCACCCCGACGTGATCGGCGGCACCCATTTTTCTGCCGATTATCCCAAGTTCCTGCGGGATACCTATGAAGCCAACGTGCCCAACTCCCGTTGCATCTATTTCAACGGGGCCCAAGGAGACAGCAACCATATTGATACCAGCCTGCCCAAGGAGATCTGCGGCGGCTACGGTTGGTCCCGCTATATGGGGCAGAAGATCGCCATGAGCGTAATCGCCAATATCCACCTGGCCAAGGAACTGAAGGGCGAAGAAATCGTTTACGGCCAAAAGGACCTCTTTGTGGAAGTGAACAAAGGCCGCCCCGAACAAATGGAAGAAGCCGCCATCATCTATGATTATTTCGTAAAAAACGGTGCCGCCGCTTGTAAGGAATGGATGAAGGAAAATCACTTCACCCAGGTGAAGGATTACGTGGAAGCCAAGCGGATCATAGGCGTTGAAACCATGCCCGACGAAAAGGAGATCTGCCTTACCGCCGTTGCCTTGGGGGAATGGGCCATTGTGGGCTTCCCCGGGGAGCCCTTTACTGAGATCGGTCGCCAGGTGAAAAAGAATTCCAAATTCACCCTGCAAATGACCTCCTGCTGCGCCGGCGGCTACGAAGGTTATTATCCCACCAGCGCCTGTTTTGAACAGGGTGGCTATGAAGTACGCACCGCCCGCTTCAAAAAAGGAACGGCCGAGCGGGTTATTGAAAATGCCATTGAATTATTGAAAAATCTTTAAATAAGGAGAACGCTTATGTTACAAGCTGGTTTTGGTCGTTTAGACATTACCCCGCCCTTGGGCACCACCCTGGCAGGCTATTATGAAGTACGCCACGCCGACGGGATTCTGGATCCCCTGCTGGCCAGTTGCGTATTATTTGATAACGGTGAAAAGAAGGCTCTGGTAATGAGCATTGATCTCATCGGCTTTAATCAGTATCTGATGAACCGCATCCGCACCTATATCGCGGAGCGGATGGGCATGGAAAAGGAAGGGGTGTTCCTGGCCTGCACCCACACCCACTTAGGACCCTGCACCGCCAGCGCTCG
>JAZOXD010000345.1:0-2367 GCA_045659565.1 Eubacteriales bacterium
TTCTTTTGGCCGAATTGCAGTTTGCCTATGGGCAACTCCTTCAGCCATTCGTAGTTATACAGCACCGAAAGGGCGATCCGCCGTCCCACGTTTCGGGCATTGCGGTAGCCTTTCCCTTCGGGTTTTGTCAGCCGATAATCGTTGTTGTTGCTGTCCCCCTGGGCGCCGTTCACGTAAACACAGCGGGAATTTTCAATAAGGGTTTCATAGGTGGTTCGCACAAAATGGGGGAAATCTGCCGAAATGGTGCAACCGCCGATGCAATCGGGGTGCACCTGGAAGTTGATAAAGGCGATCTCCGCCGCATTTTCACGGCGGAACACCAACAGAGAACTGTTTTCGTCGTTTTCTGCGGCGGGGCCAAGAATATCGGGGTTCTGCCAACCGGGATTGGTTTTAATGGAACCGTCTTTCATCCGATAGCGGCGAATGAAGGAAACCTCCTTCACGGTGCCACGGGTATAAAGCATCTTGGTTACCGGCGCCAGATCCTGCTCCGCTAAAATAACCGCATCGCAGATCTTCTTTTCCAGCCAGGTCAGGTATTCAATATCCTCCCCGGTGCCGGTTTTGGGGCCCAGGTGGGTGTGGGTGCAGGCGATAAAGATGGCTTCGGGCACGGTTCCCAGCCGTTCTGCTGCCGCTTTGCGGTAAGGATCCATCCATATCTGTTTCACACCGATCAGATCCAGGCTGATAAAAGCGCCTTTCTTTTCGCCGTCGTCAAACACGATGGCCGTTGCCAGCAGAGGATCTAAAATCCCGTCGGCAAAGCGCACGCTGTAATAGCCCTGGAGCTTGGTGCCCAAGGGGGGTGTGATATCGATTCTTGCAAATCCCGCTTTCATTTTAAGCATCTCCTTTTGGTTTTCTTGCTATGTGCTTCTGTTGCTCTTATTATAAGGCGAACGACCGGTTTTTTCAATGCCATAAATGGAAAAAATCATCATTTTTATAGATTTTTTCTATAATCCCGGGGGGTGGAACCAAATCGTTTTTTGAATGCTCTTGTAAAATAGGCCACGTCGTTGAACCCGCAAGGAAGGGCGGTTTCGGTAATGGAACTTCCGCTGCTTCGCAGCTGCTCTGCTGCCCGCTCCAGCCGATAGTTGCAAAGATAGTCTACCGGCGAGCGGCCTACCACCTCCCGAAAGAGGCGGCAGAAATAATTGGGACTCATCTGCGCCTCTTTGGCCAGTTCTGCCAAGGTAAGAACTTCTCCATAGTTCCGGCGGATACGGTTCAGGGCGGTTTTCACCGTTTTGATCCGTTGATGGCGCACCGCATCCCGGGGTTCCGTCGCCGGACGGGGGTTTTGCTTTAAAAGCTTCAAAAGATGCCAAAGCTCTGCCATTACCTCATATTCCCAATCGGTATTTCCCGCCTTTTGGGCCCGGAACAGCCGTTCCACCACCGTTGCCTCCGGACTGCCGGCGGGCATTTTTCGGCTTTCCTCCTGCAAAAGGGCGGGGACCCCGGGGATGGGGGATTCCCGGAACAGGGCATTGCTGTCTAAAATCAGGCAGGCATAGCGGCATTGGGGCGATGCCTTTGCGGTATGCAGAGCGCCGCCCCGCAAAAGGACACATTCCCCCGCCTTTAAAGGCAAGGGGATGCCATCCCATTGCAGTTCTAAAAGACCTTCCTCCACCCGGATCAGTTCCTCCTCCATATGCCAATGGGGCGGCATCTGATGACGGGGATGGCGGGCATCCAGCCAATGGAATTCCAGGGGCATTTGGCCGGGGGTGCGGGTCCTTTTTTCCTGATATCCTTCGTTGATCGTCATTTTTCTTTCTCCATCATAAGATAGTCCTGTTTTTTCATATTATAATACAAGAAATATCTTCTTTGCAATAATATAATACAATTAGAATAAAAAATCTAAACACAGGAGGTTTTATCCTATGGCAAAGAACAGATTGATCGGCGATTATCCCGTAATCGGCATCCGCCCCACCATCGACGGACGGCGGGGTGTTTTGGGGGTGCGGGAATCTTTGGAAGACCAAACCATGAATATGGCCAAAAGCGCCGCCAAGCTTTTGGAAGAAAACTTGCGCTATTCCAACGGTGACCCGGTAAAGGTCATCATCTCCGATACCACCATCGGGCGGGTGGCAGAGGCCGCCGCCTGTGCGGATCAGTTCCGCAAGGCCGGGGTGGATATTACCATCACCGTGACCCCTTGCTGGTGCTACGGAGCAGAAACTATGGATATGGATCCCAACACCATCAAGGCTGTTTGGGGCTTTAACGGCACCGAGCGCCCCGGCGCGGTTTATCTGGCTTCGGTTCTGGCCACCCACGCTCAAAAGGGTCTGCCCGCCTTCGGGATCTACGGCAAGGACGTGCAGGATGCGGATG
>JAZOXD010000346.1:0-2642 GCA_045659565.1 Eubacteriales bacterium
TGGCCGACCGTGAGCGGGTGATCGCCTGCGGCGGGCCCGGGAAGCGGGAGGTTTTAGAACGGGAGATCAGCGAAAGTTGTGAAGCCCTTATCAGCGAGCGGCGGCCCTTCAAGGGCGAAGGGGGCGGGATGCCCCTGCTTCGGGATCGGGAAGAGCCCCGTCTGGCGGCGGCTTATCCCATTCTGGCCGGGGGTGATTTAGTGGGGATGATCGGTGTGCTGGACAAGGGTTCACCCCTTACCCAGGGGGAGGACCTGGCTTTGCAGACAGGGGCTTTGTTCCTGGGGCGACAAATGGAAGGCTGATTTGCCGGGAATGATGTGATGCTTCCCGTGAACGAGGTTTGTTCGTTGGAAAAAGCACTAAAAAATGGACTGCTATGCAGTCCATTTTTTTAGGCCTCCTCCGGGGTGAAGCCCAGGTCATAAATTTCGTCGAAGGCTTTTTTGAAGCAATGTTCGCAACCGTTGACGGTAACGGTTTGGGTGGCCAGGTCTACGGTGGCATCTACCTTGATCTCGGCCATGGCCTCGGTGATGCGGCGGACACAGTTTTCACAATGCATATCGGGTACTTTGATCTTTTTCATGGTGTTTCTCCTATTTTATAAATTTTTTGACCGTGTCGGTCAGTTCTTCTATCACTTGGGTATCGCCCTGTTGAACCCCCTCCACCACGCAGGTTTTGATATGGGCGGTGAGTAGCTGATCGCTCAGGGCGCCGATGGCCGCCTTGGCGGCGGAAAGCTGGGTGAGAAGTTCGATGCAATAGGCATCCTCCTCCAGCATTCCCCGGATGCCCCGAAGCTGACCCTCGATGCGGCTTAGCCGGTTCAGCAAGGCTTTTTTCTCCGCCGGGGTGCGGATTTTTTTCTTTTCACAGCAAGCGCTCACAGTTTTTTACCTCGCAATCTTAAAGCGTTGGTCACCACACAAACCGAGCTTAAGGACATGGCTAAGCCGGCGATCATGGGGCTTAAGAGAGGGCCGCCGAACAGGTGCAATAGCCCTGCGGCAATGGGGATACAGATCACATTATAGCAAAAGGCCCAGAACAGGTTTTGCTTAATGGTTCGCATGGTCAGCCGGCTCAGCCGGATGGCCCGGGCCACATCCCGGGGATCGTGTTTCATCAACACCAGATCGGCGGAATCGATGGCAATATCGCTGCCGCTCCCGATGGCGCAGCCGATATCGGCTGCGGTTAAGGCCGGGGCGTCGTTGATACCGTCGCCCACCATCAAAACAGAGCCATACTTCTTTTTCAATTGCTCCACAATGGCGGCCTTTCCCTCCGGAAGAACCTCGGCAAAGACCTCGTCGGCCTGCAATTGCCCACCGATATAGGCGGCGCAGGGCCGGTTATCGCCGGAGAGCAAAACGGTGCGGATATTCATGTTTTTAAGGCTTTGAAAAGCGGAAGCAGAGGTTTCTTTCAGCTCGTCCGCAACGGCGATCAACCCCAGGGCAGCGGTTCCTTCGGCCACGAACAGTACGGTTTTGCCCATTCTCGCCAGCAGATCGGCCTCGGTACCGAAGCCTTCCAGCGAGATTCCCCGCTCCAGCAAAAAGTCCTTTTTACCAACAGTGAGTTCCTTCCCCTCCCAAAGGCAACGGATGCCCTTTCCGGGGTAGTTTTTCAGTTCTTCCGGCCGGTCAAAGGGGAGTTCCTTGGCCTTGGCATAGGCCAAAATAGCATCGGCAATGGGGTGGTTGGCGCCGGTTTCGGCGGTGGCGGCGTAGGAGAGCATTTTTTCGGGGTCCTCGCTCCGCAGATCGGTGACTGCCGGTTTGCCCCGGGTCACTGTTCCGGTTTTGTCGAAAACCGTCACTTTCACGTGATGGGTGGTTTCTAAGGTTTCGCCGTTTTTGATCAAAATCCCGTTGGCGGCGCCCAAGCCGGTTCCTACCATCACGGCGGTGGGGGTGGCCAGACCCAGGGCACAGGGGCAGGCGATAACCAGAACGCTGGTAAAGATGCGGATCGCAAAGGAAAATTCCTCCCCGGCAATGAGCCAAGCCAAGGCTGCCAGCAGGGCGATGACCATCACCACCGGCACAAAGACCCCCGCTACCCGGTCAGCCAGTTTAGAGATGGGAGCTTTTTTCGCTTGCGCATTCTCCACAAAAGCAATGATCTTGGAAAGGGTGGTATCCTTACCCACCCGGCGCACCTTCAGGTAAAGGGTGCTGTCTAAATTTAAACTGCCGCCGGTGACCTCGGCACCGGGCTCCTTGGAAACGGGCATACTTTCGCCGGTGAGCATGGATTCATCCACCGATCCGCCGCCCTTTTCCACCAGCCCGTCTGCGGGGATTTTTTCGCCGGGACGCACCAATACCCGATCCCCGGTGTTCAAACGCCCGGTGGGGACATCAACGACGGATTCCCCTTGGCAAAGGTGGGCCACATCCGGGGTCAGTTCCATCAGCCGGCGGATGGCATCGGTGGTTTTATCCTTGCTTCTGGCCTCAAAATATTTGCCCAGCTTCACCAGGGTAATCACCACCGCCACCGATTCAAAATAAAGATGATGCACGGCGTGGGGATTGGCGTTTAGTTGAAAAACCATCCAAAGACTATAAAGGAAGGAGGCGGTGGCGCCCACCGCAACCAAAGTATCCATATTGGGGCTGCCCTTG
>JAZOXD010000347.1:0-5546 GCA_045659565.1 Eubacteriales bacterium
TTCCCGGCGGCATCAAAGCCGTTTTCCGCTTGGGAGAGCAAGAACGGACCCTTAACGCAGGCGAAAACAGTTTTGAAATTGCTTTATAATTCCAATCCCGGAAAGCTTATGCCTTCCGGGATTTTTTGCCGGATTTACATAGAAATATGCAGATTTCGTCTTGTTTTCATTTGAATATTGAAATAAAATGAATAAAAAGGGAGGCGATTCTATGACCAAGACCAAAGAAAAATATATCCTTTTGATGGAGCGGGTGCTTTCCGCCTATTCCGATGAACACATCCGCCGCTATTTTTTAGAGGTGCAAGAGCAGGGGCTCAGCGAGCACGGCTTCCCCCGGCTGACTGCCAATATCGGCATTCTCATTGCCCACGGACGGCGCAAGGATCTTTTGCCCCTTTTTCGGGAGATGATGGAATTTTGCTGCCAAAGCATCCCCAAGGTGTTGGCGGCCAACGATTTTTCCGTGCGGGAGATCGTTTGCTGTCTTTGGGAGGTGGAGCGGACCCAGCTTGTTTCCCAAGAGGAACTGGCCCATTGGAAGGCTCTGCTTGCCACCATTGAGCCGGAAAAATGCTATGATAAATTTGCCAAGAAGCCCACCGACCCGGTGCGGAACTGGGCGCTTTTCACCGGGGTCAGCGAATTTTACCGCCAGAAGGCGGGCCTTTGCCATTCCGAGGAATTTATTGATATTCAGATCGAATCCCAATTCCAATGGCTGGACGAAAACGGGATGTATCGGGATAACAGCAAATCCGAAGTGTATCAGCCCATGGTTTATGATCTGGTGCCCCGGGGGCTCTTTTGCCTTTTACTCCACGGTGGCTACCGGGGCAAGCATTTTGAGCGGATCGATGCTTGCCTGCGAAAAGCCGGTCTTTTGACCCTGAAGATGCAATCGGTCACCGGGGAGCTGGCTTTTGGAGGGCGAAGCAATCAGTTTTTGCATAACGAGGCCTGGCTTTCCGCCGTTTTTGAATTTGAAGCCGCGCGCTACCATCGGGAGGGGGATCTCGCTCTGGCCGGTAAATTCAAGGCCGCCGCTTGCCGCGCCTTGGAACCCACCTATCGTTGGTTGGAGGAGCCCACCATCCGTCATATCAAAAACCGCTTTCCTTTAGAAAGCAAATTCGGATGCGAGGGCTACGCCTATTTTGATAAATATATGATCACTGCCGCTTCCTTCCTTTATGCGGCCTATCTCTTCTGCGATGACCGGGTTCCCGCCGGGGCATTTGACAATTCCCCCTGCGCCTGGCAGACCTCAAAATATTTCCACAAAATCTTCCTGCGGGCCGGGAACTATTCTTTGGAATTCGATCTGAACGGAGATCCCCATCATGATGCCTGCGGCCTGGGACGGGTTCACCGCCGAGGCGCCCCCTCTGCCCTTTGCCTTTCGGCGCCCTGCCCGCCGGACCCCAAATACAGCGTGGCGCCGGAACAGCCGGCCGCCCTTAGCCTTTGCGCCGGCAAGCGCGAAAAGGGAGAGCTTCGGTTCACCGCTGCGCCCGGAACCCTCTATCGGGTAGAGCATCTGGGCCAAGACGAAACCTCCGCCGGGGGAACTCTTCTGAACCCGGAGGAAGGCTTAAAAAGCGTTTATCGGGTGGATCAAAGCGGGGTTTCGGTGCAATTAACCGGTGAGGGCGAGCTGGCCTATCTTCTGCCGGCGCTCCTGACCGACGGTGAAAAGCAGCCCGAAATTCAGCTGTCGGAAAACACCCTGACCGTGAATTACGAAGGCTGGCAATGCCGCTATACCGCCAACGGCCCCATCCGGAATGCCGGGTTCAAAGCACCTAACCGCAACGGCATCTATCAGGCCTATTACGCCACCGCCGAACAGCAACTGAACTTAAAGATCGAATTAATCCAAAAATGACCGATAGCCCCATCCCACGGATGGGGCTTTTAAATTTTATAAATAAATTGAAATTATCCGCACAGTTTGATATAATTCTTTTATGAGGGCGGGATATCCTGAAGGAATTGGCAGATGGCTGTAAAAAATACGGTGTGAAGCTGGGGATCTATTATTCCCAGGACCTGGATTTGGGGCCCGATCATTTAGGGCGGATCCCCGGCCCCTCCTTGGAGATTTTGAAAAAGGTTGCAGAATTGGAGAAAGCAGACAATGAATAACCCGATCAAACCCGGTATTTACCGCCATTTTAAGGGCGGGGTCTATGAAGTGATCGATATCGCCATCCACAGCGAGACCCTGGAGGAGATGGTGCTTTATCGTTGCCAAAAGGATGGGCGCTATTGGGTGCGCCCCGCCGGAATGTGGAATGAAAAGGTGGAACGGGACGGAACCGTTTATCAACGCTTCACCTATATAGGAGAAAAAGAATGAATTATTTTTTAGAATCCACCCACGACACCCGGGACCGGGCGCCGGAGATTGAAAAAATGTTACAGGAGCAGGGCGTTTGCATCTTAGGCGCCGGTGAATTTTATGTCAGCGGCATCAAAATGCCCCGGGGTACCAGTCTTATGGGACTGGGCGAGCCCAGCAAACTGATCCTCCGAGAGGATATTGAAGAAGGCTACGCCGTTGTTTTGGATACCCATTGCACCATCAAAAATCTGACCCTTTTGGGGGATCCAGAGGACCCCGAAGAGCGGCCCGCTCAGATGGGCAAGCGCCACGGTATCGGCTTTTTAGGAGATGCCACCAAGGAAAACTGGCGGGGTCGCCGCCAAACACAAAATTGCATGATCAGCGAATGCCGCATCCGGAATTTTTCCGGCGGGGGCATCACGATGCGGGGCACCGGCTATTCGGTTTTAAGTTCCCTTTGCGCCTCCGATTGCCGGATCCAATACTGTGGTGCCGGGATCTATATCCCCCACTGGAGCGAATACCATAAATTCAACAACGTGGTTTGCAACCGGAACTTTTACGGTTGCGTGAATAACGGGGGCAATAACGTATTCACCGGCTGTTCCTTTGATTCCAACACCAAGGCCTTTCTGATGGATAACAGCGACGGCAAGGCCATTAATAATTCCCACGGCTCTGCCGTTGGTTGCACCTTTAACCACACCGACAATAACGAAGGCATCGGCATTCATATTATCAATAACACCGCCGGCTTTGTTTTCACCGGCTGCCAGAATTTTTATTCCAAAACGGTGATCGAACATTCCAAGGGCATCCAGTTTGATAATATGAACTACGGCAAAAACGAGGAGATCACCGTGAAGGGCGAAGGTTTGGTGCTATTCTCCCATTGCGCCTTCACTAACCGCCCCACCCTTCATTCAGAGGATGCGCCCCATCTTCACTTTACGCAATGTTACACCCGGGACGGGGAAGTTTTAGAATTCTAAACAGAGAGGATATCAAGATGATAAAACGCTTTATTGGTTACTACAAACCCCATAAGAAGATGCTGGCCTTGGATATGCTGGCCTCCCTCTTTATCTCAGTGATCGGGATGGTTTACCCCATCGTGACCAATAAGATGCTGAATACCTACATTCCCCAAAAGATGTATAAGACCATCGTCATCGCGGGGATTATCGTTTTAGTTCTTTATGCAACGCGGATGTTATTGCGGTATTTTGTGCAATACTATGGCCACATCATCGGCGTAAAGATGCAATCCCAGATGCGGCAGGATCTGTTTGCCCATCTGCAAAAATTGCCTTACCGTTTTTATGACAACAATGAAACCGGACGGATCATGACCCGCATCACCAGCGATCTTTTTGAAGTTTGCGAGCTGGCCCACCACGGACCGGAAAATCTGTTGATCAGCAGCGTGATGATCATTTTATCGTTCTCTTATCTGATCACCATAGATTGGATCTTAACCATGATCATCTTTGCCTGCGTGCCCATCCTGATTTTTGTGACGGTTCATTACCGTAAGCCCATGAAGGCCGCCTTTGACGATCGACGCAAAAGCAACGCCACCATCAATGCGGCGGTGGAAAGCAGCATCACCGGCATCCGGGTGACCAAGGCTTATACCAACGCCGATCAAGAGGTGGAAAAATTCACCAAGGGCGACAAGGAATTTGTGGATTCTTCCCACCGGGCCTATGATGCCATGGCCCGTTTCCACGCCTCCACCTCCTTTGTGACAGATGTGTTCAATGTTTTCATTCTGATCGCCGGCGGCCTGTTTCTTTATGCGGGGCGCATCTCCTTTGGCGATTATTCCACCTTTATCGTTTCGGTGAACCTCTTTATCAGCCCGGTGAACACCCTGATCAGCTTTATGGAGCAGTTCCAGAACGGTGTCAGCGGCTTCAAGCGGTTTGTGGAGATCATCGAAGAAGCGCCGGAAACCGATGCCCCCGATGCGGAAGTGTTGCAAAACGTGCAGGGCGAGATCGAATTCAAGGATGTTTCCTATGCCTATGATCCCTCCAAAGAAGTACTGCACCATATCGACCTGAAGTTGGAAAAAGGCCGCAAGTTAGCCTTGGTGGGCCCCTCCGGCGGCGGCAAGACTACCCTTTGCCATCTGCTCCCCAATTTTTATAAGCTGGCCGAGGGCAGCGGCACCATCTCTATCGACGGCAAGGATATCCGCAAGCTGACCCTGGAATCCGTTCGGCGGAATATCGGCATCGTGCAACAGGATGTGTTCCTTTTTGTGGGTACTATCCGGGATAATATCCTTTATGGCCGGCCTGATGCCACCGAAGAGGAGGTTTATGAAGCCGCCCGCCGGGCCAATATCCACGATTATATTATGACCTTAGAAAAGGGTTACGACACCGAGATTGGCGAACGGGGCGTAAAACTTTCCGGCGGGCAAAAGCAGCGCTTGAGCATTGCCCGGGTATTCTTAAAGGACCCCGCTATTCTGATTTTAGACGAAGCCACCAGTGCTCTGGATAACACCACCGAGGTGTTGATCCAGCAGGCTTTAGACGAGCTTTGCAAAGGACGCACCACCCTGGTGGTGGCCCACCGGCTTTCCACCATCCGCAATGCGGACGAGATCGCCGTTGTGATGGAGGGACAGATCACCGAGCGGGGCACTCACGAGGAACTGATGGCCAAAGAAGGTACTTATAAAAGTCTTTATTCCCTGCAATTCCGGGAAAACGATTTTTTTGAATAAAAAACAGAAACAGCGGATGCTTCAAGCATCCGCTGTTTCTCATTAAGCAGAATAATTCTTAAAATACTTATTGACCAGCGTGGCGGCCAGGATCGCCGCGGCGGCCATACAGCCGGTGCCAATGGCGGTGGTTACTTGTGCGGAAGCCAAAGAGCCAAGGGCGGAAGCTCCATCGATCGCCCCTGCTACGATCAGCCAAGTGGCGGCACGATCGATCACCTTAACGTCGATCATCATCCCCTTGGGCGTTTGATACACCGATTTTGCAAAGCGGTGGATAGGACGAATCATCAGCACGTTCAACACGAAAGCCAGCACGGCAAGACCGGTGAAAATTCCCATCACCAACCCGCCGGAAAGGGAGAGAATCAGGTTGACAATCCAATCAAAAGTTGCGCCAAGATCACCGAATGCGGCAAGAATCTCGTTCACCACGGTGGGATCTGCCGTAAG
>JAZOXD010000348.1:0-1736 GCA_045659565.1 Eubacteriales bacterium
GGAAGCCGTAATCCCGCAGGGCCTGACGCTTCCATTTAGCCAAGGAATGGACCACCTCTGCATAAGTGCCGGTATCCTTAATATCAAAATGTACCGGCCGTTCCACGCCGCTCAGGTTATCGTTCAAGCCGGAGGTGGAGGGCACAAACAAGGGCGAGGAAGCCCGTTGCAGATTCAATGCGCCGCAGAGCATATCCTCAAAAAGGCGCTTGGTAAGGCCGATGGCCCGCTGGGTATCATAAAGGGAGAGAACCGGCTTATAATCGGCCGGGATAAATACTTTGCTCATTTTTTGATCATCCTTCCTGGTGTTGCCGCCTTAAAATTGCGTGGGGCGGCAATTCAAAGGGCAGTTTGACTGCCATTTCGGCGTGGGGCGCAGTCTCAATAGGCTCCCCTGCCTCATTATACATTTCCGTTACGGTTACGGGATAGGGATCCATCCCGGGGGCCAGCACCCATAGGGTCTCGCCCAAAATGAATTTATTCTTTTGGGTAACCCAGCCGGGTCGCCCGTTTTCGATAGCCACCACATCCGTATTGCGAATATAGCCGCCGCTTTCCGGGTTCAGGCCTTCCGCGCCGGGATCGCTCCCCATAAAAAAGCCGGTGGTATAGCCCCGATGGGAAACCGCCTTTACCTCCTCCAACAGTTGGGGATCAAAGGGCTTGCCGGCCTTGAGATCATCCAAAGCCTTGCGATAGGCACGGGTGACGCAGGCCACATAGTAGAAGCTTTTCATCCGACCTTCTACTTTTAAAGAACAAACGCCTGCTTCTTCCAATTCTTTCAGATAGGGCAACAAGCAAAGGTCCTTGGCGTTCATAATATAGGTACCCCGCTCATCCTCCTCGATGGGGAAATATTCGCCGGGGCGTTTTTCTTCCTGGATGGTATAGTTCCAGCGACAAGGCTGGGCGCAAGCGCCCACATTAGCGCTCCGACCGGTCATGGCCGCAGAAAGCAGGCATCGACCGGAATAGGAGATACACATTGCCCCATGGGCAAAATATTCCAGTTCCACATCTTCCGGCACCCGGGCCCGTAGGGCCTTGATTTCTTCCAAGCCCATCTCCCGGGCCAGAACAATGCGTTTGGCACCCAGTTCCCGCAAGACCATTGCGGTTTCATAATTGGTCACATTAGCCTGGGTGGAAACGTGAATTTCGATCTCCGGGCAATAACGCTTGGCCATTGCCATCAAGCCCAGATCCGCAATGATCAGTCCGTCGGGCTTCAGTTGCCGCACCATTTCAAAAAAGGCAGGCATCTGATCCAAATCTCGTTGAGAGGGATAGATATTGACGGTCAGATAAAATTTAACGCCGTTTTGATGGCAAAAATGGATGGCTTCCGCCAGCTGCTGTTCATCGAAATTGGTGCCGGCAGCCCGAAGGCCAAAGGAGCGATAGGCGCCGTAGACCGCATCGGCCCCATACCAGACTGCATAACGCAGCCGCTCCATATCCCCCGCAGGGGCCAGTAATTCCATACTCACACTACTGTTCCTGTTCCCCGGGGGTTTTCCCCGGCTTGCTTGATATTATTCAAATGCTCGGCTTCTGCAGAAGCAAAGCGGATCGACCCATCGGCGCCGGTAACAAAATAAAGGCTTTCACTTTGCTCCGGCTTTAATACGGCGGCAATCGACTCCAACCCGGGGTTACAGATGGCGCCCTTGGGCAGGCCGGAGACCCGATAGGTGTTATAGGGACCCTCTACCCGGATATCGGCT
>JAZOXD010000349.1:0-2687 GCA_045659565.1 Eubacteriales bacterium
GACATGGCTACGATCCGACTTGTCTTCCTTTGCAGGCGGTCAGGTGATCTTATCGGGAGACGTGAAGATTTCCGCTTTGTGTGAACGGTTAAAGGTTTCTCCCGCTTTGGTGATATTTCTTCCCGAGACGGTGCCTTGTACGTTACACTGTACCCCCAAGGTTTCCGAGGGGCGCATGACGGTGGCGGTGACCAAGGTTTCTTCTAAAAATGATCTTGTCACTCCCTTTCTCGGCCGTTCGGAGATCCTTTCCGGAGTGGAAGACTTTTTGAACGAGCAGTTGACGCGGTATTTGTCTTCCGATTATATAATGCAATCGGTTCGGGTCACCGATTCGGGGATGATCGTCCGATTTTCCATGCAATAGAACCGAAAAGTTAAAAAATGAAACGAAAATGTAACAATTAAATGAAAAAAACCTCTTGCAATTTGGAAGAAAATGTGATATAATAGATGCACCTTGTACAAAGGTGCTTTTTTTTGTTGCCCGAAAATCGGGTGCGAAGCGCCTGTTTCTTCTTATACAAGGGAGGCAATCAACGGGTTTTTCGCCCGAAATAATCAAGGAGGTGCCGCAAATGGGAAAAGATAAGGTTGTTCTGGCTTGCACCGAATGCAAACAGAGAAACTACAACACAACCAAAAACAAGAAGAATGATCCCGACAGACTGGAAATGAGCAAATATTGCAAATTCTGCCGGAAGCACACACAACACAGAGAAACGAAGTAAGGAGAAACGCTATGGCTGAAAAGAAGACTGCTCCTGAGGCTAAAGTTGAGAAGAACGACAAAAAGCCCGCAGCGAAAAAACCCGGCGTTTTCAAACGGATCTGGGCATTCATCAAAGGGATGCGCAGCGAACTGAAGAAAGTCACTTGGCCCACCTTCCGCCACGTTGTGAACAACACTCTGGTGGTTTTGGCGGTTGTCATCGCCTCCGGTGTATTCATCGGTTTGGTTGATGCTCTGTTCAAGTATCTCATGGGACTTTTGGTCGGTTAATGAATCCGTTACAAACAAGTATATCATCCGGAGGTTTTTATGGCTGAAACGAATAATTCTGCGAAGTGGTATGTTCTTCATACCTATTCCGGATATGAAAACAAAGTTGCAAACAGCATCCAAACGATCGTAGAACTGCGCTCCCTGCAGGATAAGATCTGCGAAGTCCGTATCCCCATGGAAACGGTGACCGAGATCAAAAACGGGGAAGAAGTTCAGGTTGAACGGAAACTGTTCCCCGGATACGTACTGATCAACATGGTGGTCAATGATGATACCTGGATTCTGATTCGCGGAATCCGTGGTGTGACCGGCTTTGTCGGACCCGAAGGCGAACCGACTCCCCTGACCGAAGCGGAAATGGCCAATATGGGCATTACCCGTCAGGAAGTTTCGCTTCCCTATCAGCAGGGCGACAACGGCAAAATCATCGATGGTGCGTTCAAAGATTTCGTGGGTACGGTGGAAGCCGTCGACGTGGCTGCGGGCAAGATCCGCGTCATTGCTTCGATGTTCGGCAGAGAAACCCCCGTGGAATTGGATCTTGCACAGGTTGAATTATTAGAATACTAATGGAGGCATAAAAAATGGCCCAGAAAATTATCGGTTACATTAAGCTTCAGATTCCCGCAGGGAAGGCAACTCCCGCTCCCCCTGTAGGTCCTGCTCTTGGTCAGCATGGTGTTAACACCATGGCTTTCACCAAGGAATTTAACGAAAGAACCAAGGATCAGGTCGGTATGATCATTCCCGTAGTCATCACCGTTTCCGCTGACCGTTCGTTCTCTTTCACCACCAAGACTCCTCCGGCTGCCGTTCTTATTAAGAAGGCTTGCGGAATTGAATCCGGCTCCGGTGTTCCCAACAAGAACAAAGTTGCCACCATCACCAAAGATCAAGTCCGTCAGATCGCCGAAACCAAGATGCCCGACCTGAATGCCAACAGCATCGAAGCTGCTATGAGCATGGTCGCCGGTACCGCCCGCAGCATGGGCGTTGTTGTGGCTGAATAAGACGTAGCCGCAAATCGTGGGAGGATTTATCCAATACAACCACTCAGGAGGAATTATTAACAATGAAAAAAGGTAAGAAATATATTGAGAGCGCAAAGCTCATTGACAAAAGCAAACTCTACGATACCGACGAAGCTATGAAGCTCGCCATCGATACTTCCAAGGCGTAGTTCGATGAAACTGTGGAAGTTCACGTTCGTCTGGGCGTTGACTCCCGTCCTGCGGATCAGCAGGTTCGCGGTGCTATCGTTCTGCCCCACGGTACCGGTAAGTCCGTCCGTGTTCTGGTCTTCGCTAAGGGCGATAAGATCAAAGAAGCAGAAGAAGCCGGTGCTGAATTTGTTGGCGGCGAAGAACTCGTTGCTAAAATCCAGAACGAAAACTGGTTCGATTTCGACGTTGTCGTTGCCAGCCCCGACATGATGGGTCTGGTCGGCCGCCTCGGTAAAGACCTCGGTCCTAAGGGCTTGATGCCTAACCCCAAAGCCGGTACCGTTTCCATGAACATCGGTCAGGCCGTTAAGGAAATCAAAGCCGGTAAGATCGAATACCGTCTTGATAAGACCAACATCATTCACTGCCCCATCGGCAAAGTTTCCTTCGGCCCCGAAAAGCTGGTTGAAAACTTCGACGCCCTGCTGGGTGCAATCATCAAGGCGAAGCCCGCCGCT
>JAZOXD010000350.1:0-5792 GCA_045659565.1 Eubacteriales bacterium
CGCTCAATTGGGCAAACTGCAACACACCTCCAATCTCTATTACACCGAGCCCTGTGCCAAGCTGGCGGAGCTGCTTTGTCAAAAGACCGGAATGAAAAAGGTATTTTTCAGCAATTCCGGTGCCGAGGCCAACGAATGCGCCATCAAGGTGGCCCGGAAATATGCAGCGGAACATAAAGGGCCGGAATACTATACCATTCTCACCCTGACCAACAGCTTCCACGGCCGCACCCTGACCACCCTGGCCGCCACCGGACAGGAGCATTTCCACCAATTATTCCAACCTCTGACACCGGGCTTTATCGATATTCCCGCCAATGATTGCAAGGCCTTGGAAGATGCGGTGAAGGCCCATAAGGTGGCCGGCATTCTGATCGAATGTGTACAGGGCGAGGGCGGCGTTTTGCCCCTAAAGCCGGAATATGCGAAATATCTGGAAAAGATCGCCAAAGAGCAGGACATCATCCTGATGATCGACGAAGTGCAGACCGGCAACGGCCGCACCGGCGCCCTTTATGCTTATATGAACTTTGGGCTCACCCCCGATGTGGTTTCCACCGCCAAGGGCTTGGGCGGCGGCCTGCCCCTGGGCGCCACCCTTTTAAGCGAAAAGGTGGAGGATGTTTTATCCTTCGGCGACCACGGTTCCACCTTTGGCGGCAACCCCGTTGCCTGTGCCGGCGCCATCAGTATTTTAGAACGGCTGACCCCGGACTTTTTGGAAGAAGTGCAAGAAAAAAGCAACTATCTTTTTAAGACCTTAAAAAATGCGCCGGGCATCGAAGCCGTTGATGGGATGGGGCTGATGATTGGCATCCAAACCAAGGGCGATGCCAAGAAAATTGTTGCAAAATGTATCGAACAAGGCATTCTTTGTTTGACCGCCAAGGAAAAAGTGCGGCTATTGCCGCCCCTGAATATCCCCATGGAATTATTGGAAAAAGCCATTGCCGTTTTATTGAAAGCTTGCAAGGAGGAACTGGAATGAACTTACAAGGAAAAAGCTTTTTGAAATTACTGGATTTTACCGCCGATGAGATCAACGATCTGTTGACCCTGGCCGCAGAACTGAAAATGCAGAAAAAGGCCGGGATCCCCCATCGGCTTTGCGAGGGCAAAAGCATTGCTCTGCTTTTTGAAAAAACCAGCACCCGCACCCGCTGTGCCTTTGAGGTTGCGGCAGCAGACTTGGGGATGCATCCTGTTTATTTGGATCCCTCCGGTTCCCAAATGGGCAACAAGGAAAGCATTGCCGATACCGCCCGGGTCCTGGGCCGGATGTTCGACGGCATTGAATACCGGGGCTTTGGCCAGGAACTGGTGGAAGAGTTGGCTGCCTATGCAGGCGTGCCCGTTTGGAACGGCCTGACCAATGAATTTCACCCCACCCAGATCCTGGCAGATTTCCTCACCATCAAGGAGCATTTTGGCTCCCTGAACGGCATCAAACTGGTTTATATGGGAGATGCCCGCTATAATATGGGGAATTCCCTGATGGTGGGCTGCGCCAAGATGGGGATGCATTTTGTGGCTTGCGCACCTAAGAAGTATTTCCCGGATGCGAAATTGATCGAAGAATGTATGGCCATTGCCGCCACCAGCGGTGCCACCCTGGAGTTTATTGAAGATCCTGCCGAGGCGGTAAAGAATGCCCACGTGATCTATACGGATGTTTGGGTTTCCATGGGCGAGCCTGCCGAAGTGTGGGCAGAGCGAATCCAAGATCTCACGCCCCATCAGGTAAATGCCAAATTGATGGAACTGGCCGGGCCCCAATGTAAGTTTATGCATTGTCTGCCCGCCTTCCACGATCTGAAGACCGCCACCGGCCAAAAGATCTACGAGCAATTCGGCATCGATTGCATGGAAGTGACCGACGAGGTTTTTGAAAGCCCCGCTTCCATCGTCTTTGATGAAGCCGAAAACCGCATGCACACCATCAAAGCCGTCATGGCGGCCACTTTATAACCGCAAAGCGATTATAAAATCCAAACTGCAGGTTTGGAATGTAATCACGGCAGAGCCGTGTATGGAATCAACGCCCCGTGCGTTGAATGGCATCAGCCGCAAGGCTGTATTTTTCCCCCAAGGGACAAAACAGACAAACCGCAAAATTGCATACAAAAACGCCGGGAGTGAACGATCTCCCGGCGTTTCATTTTATTCCTTTATATCGGCGGTGTAATAGGCGTTGGAAAAGGCCCGATACCCTGCGGCATCCCGCACCTCGATGCGGAAATAGCGGCCGAATTTTTCCGGCGTATAATCAAATTCCGCTTCGGTGAAGGTTTCGGTCCTGGAACGGATACATTTGGCGCCGCGCCCTTCGCTTAAAAGGGTGATCCAGGCGGCGGGGGAAGTTTTGATTTTGATCTTGCCTTGGTCAATGGTCAGGCTCAGGATCTCGGGGCCTTCGGAACAATAGCAATCCCCCCGCTCATAAGCGGCCATCAAGGCCTCATAAGATAGTTCCGGGGCCTTAATCATGGTCCAGGCCCAAAAGCAATCCTTAACGGAGTGGTTATCATCGCCGCCAATGGGAACCACCCGTTTGCCGGCGCGGAGCAGCTGCTCGTAGACCCCGGCGGTGTTATCGCCCCAATACTGGCAACCGCCGTTGGAAACCTCCACGGCGTGGAGGTGCTCCAGGGGAACTACCTCACTACCGGTCTGCAAGGACCAGGCGGGATGATTATAGGTAATCAGAAAACCGCCTTCCTTGACCCCCTTCAGGTATTGGTTCAGCCATTCGATATCGTAGCGGGTGGTATCAATGGTTTCGTCGTAAACAGCAGATTCTTCTGCCCAATGGCGGGAGTTGCCGGGCATGGAGGGGTTATTTTTAAAAAACAGGGGCATTTTCAGGTTATTTTGATCCTTGGCCAGCATATTAAAATGATAGACAGGCAAAAAACTGCCGCTGTGAGCGTTCAGGTCTTTCTTCACCGCCACTTCATAGCCGTGAAGGGCCACGAACCCTTCGTCGCAAAGATCCTGATGACCCAGCAACACTTCATGGTCGGTGAAGCAAACGGCGCTATAGCCTTGAGCCTTATACGCGGCCTTCACTTCCTCCATCGTCTGCTTGCCATCCGAAAGATCCGTATGGCAATGGAGATTGGCTTTATAAAATTTTCCTTTTTCGGGCAACAATTCAATCATTTTTCATACTCCTTCAGATATTCTTCCACAGAGCGGGTCATTTCTACAGAAAAATCGCTGTTATATTTACGGTTACAAAAAGCGGTGATCCAATCTTCATAAGTCTGGTGCCCCGCCTTATAGGCCAACATTTCCTCTAACTCTTCGGGCTTCATATCCCGATAAGTATTGGGGTGCACAATATGCTTCAGATCTGCCCGCCGAGGTTTGGGGCGGGCTTTTTGCTGTTCCGTGGGGTAACCGAACACCAGCATCACCCCGGGGAACACGTAGGGGGGCAGATTCAGTAGTTCCCGATGCAGTTCGCAACTTTCCATAATATCCCCGATATAACAAGAGCCGATGCCAAAACTTTCTGCGGCGGTAACCGCATTCTGGGCGGCGATGGCCGTATCGGTAAGCGCCAGCATCAGATCCCCCGCCCCGGGTGGACGCGGTTCGCATCCCGCCGCCAGAAAGGCATTATACCACTTGCGGCAATCGGCGCAAAAAACCAATACCAAGGGCGCTTTTGCAATAAACGGCTGATGATCGCAGGTTTCTGCCAGGCGCTCCTTCAAGGCTTGGTCGGTGATCTCTAAAATCGTATAAAGTTGTTGATTCCCCGCTGTGGGCGCCATAGCGGCGGCCTCCAAAACAGCCAGGCGGGCTTCCGCCGAAATGGGCTGATCGGTAAAGGCCCGAACGGACTTTCGGGCGTAAAGTTCCTTTATGGTCTGGTTCATATGCTCCTCCTCTCAATTTTGAAATAATTTTACCACAAACAGTTGGAAAAAGCAAAATATAATGCTATAATGTTTTAAAATTACCTAAGGAGGCGGATCGGTATGGAAAAGGAGCTGGCTCAGCTACCCTTCTGGAAGGACCTGGACCAAAAGGACCGGGATTATCTGTTGCAGACAGCAGGCATCCGCAGTTTTAAGAAAAAAGAACTGGTTCATAGCCACAACGCCCAATGCCTTGGAATGTTCAAAGTTTTAAAGGGCATTGTTCGCATCTTCATTCTTTCGGAGGAAGGGCGGGAGGTAACGCTCTTTCGGGTGCACGAAGGGGAAACCTGCGTTTTGGCAGCCTCTTGTTTTATCCAATCCATCACCTTCGAAACCCAATTGGTAGCAGAAACCGATTGCGAACTATTGGTAATCGGCGGAGCGGCCTTTTCAATCCTGACCAAAAATGTGAATGTGCGGTGCTATATGTATGAAAAGGCAACGGAACATTTTTCCAGCGTGATGTGGTCCATGCAACAAATTCTGTTTGCCAAATTTGATCAGCGCCTGGCCTCCTTCCTGTTGGAGGAATACGACCGCACCGGCAGTTCCACCGTTAAAATGAGCCAGGAAGAGCTTGCCCAACACACCAGTTCCGCCCGGGAGGTGGTGGCCCGGATGCTCAAGCGCTTTTCGGCCGACGGACTGGTGGAGGTCCACCGGGGTTCCATCCTTTTGAAGGATATTCCCGCTTTGCGACTGTTAACCTATTAATTTTTTAAAATAATGTAACCAAGTTACGGTAATCTCCGAAAAATATGGCTATAATAAAGATGCAAAATAAAAATACATAAGGAGATTTTGAAAAATGGCTATTCTATTAAATGAACAAAATTTTGAAAATGAAGTATTAAAAAGTGAGTTGCCCGTATTGGTGGATTTTTGGGCCACCTGGTGCGGCCCTTGCAAAATGATGGGCCCCATCGTGGACCGTTTGGCCGGCGAGGTAGAAGGCATCGCCAAGGTGGGTAAGGTGGATGTGGATGAAAACCCCAGCCTGGCCGCCGCCTTCGGCATCACCAGTATCCCCACGGTAATCGTTTTCAAGGGCGGGAAGCCGGTGGAAACCTCTATTGGCCTGCGCTCTGCAGAAGATCTGAAAAAATTATTAAATATATAACGGAGGAAACAACGATGAAGACCTATAAGTGCAATGTTTGCGGAAAGACCTTTGACGTGGGCGAAAGCGACGTTTTAGTATGCCCCGTTTGCAAAAAAACCGGAGATGCTTTAAGCGAGGTGGTTGTCAACGAAGCCGCCCCCGCTACCAACAAGTATGCCGGCACCCAAACCGAGCAGAACCTGATGGCCGCCTTTGCCGGCGAAAGCCAGGCTCGGAACAAATACACCTATTTTGCTTCCAAGGCTAAAAAGGAAGGCTATGAGCAGATCTCTGCCCTGTTCCAAAAAACCGCCGACAATGAAAAGGAACACGCAAAAATGTGGTGCAAGGATCTGAACGGCATCGGTGATACCGCCGTCAACCTGCACCACGCCGCCGAGGGCGAAAACTATGAATGGACCGATATGTACGACGGCTTTGCCAAGACTGCCGAAGCGGAAGGCTTCCCGGTACTGGCTGCCAAGTTCCGCCTGGTGGCTGCCATTGAAAAGCACCACGAAGAACGCTACCGTGCATTGCTGAAGAATGTTGAGACCGCCGAGGTCTTTAAGAAGTGCAGTGTCAAGGTTTGGGAGTGCCGCAACTGCGGTCACCTGATCACCGGCACCGAAGCACCGGAGATCTGCCCCACCTGTGCCCATCCCCAGAGCTACTTCGAAATTCACGCTGAAAACTACTAATACAAAAACGCACCTGTTCTGCTTGAACAGGTGCATTTTTTATTCATCCATTTCCAC
>JAZOXD010000351.1:0-2159 GCA_045659565.1 Eubacteriales bacterium
CTTATTCTTCATAACAATCGTATTGTTTTAAAATATAGACCCCGGTTTGGAAGAGGAGTTTTTCCATAGCCTCTTTCATAAAGAGGGGGGATTCTGTTAATTTGGAATTTTCCCATGGGAAGCGACGCTTGGCGGACAGAAGGGCGCCATCGCATTCGAAGGTGAAATAGCCTTGATAGCCGCAATCCCGCAGGCCCTGAAGCACCTCGTCCAGGTTGATCTTTCCCATATAAGGCAACATATGATCGTCCCGCTTACCCCGGTTATCGTGGATATGCACTGCCCGCAGGTCGTCGCCCAGATCCAGAAGATCCTGATATTGGTGACCCTCCAACAAAGCGTGGCCCACATCCCAGCAGGCATGGAGCAAGGGGTGGTTCACGTAGCGCAAAAAGGCCTTCATCTCTGCCCCCGTCATAAAGAAATACTGTTCGCCCATATTCACCCGGCAGCTGTTTTCGATCAGCACGTTCACACCGGTCTGCTCCATAGTGGGGATCAAGGCATCAATAAACTTTTTATTTTCGGCAAAGTAGGCAGGTTCATCCTCTTTACAATAGCGCACGTCTTCACGCCAGCCGGTATGGATGACGATATTGGGAATTCCCAGCCGGCCGCAGATCTCGATGGAACGGCGGGTGCTTTTAACCAGCAGGTCATAATCGGCGGGATCGGTGGTCATCGGGTTAATACGGCTACCCGGAGCGTGGGCCTGGACGAACTGCATCCCCAGTTCTTCGGCGTAGGCCTTCAATTCATCGATCTTTTGCTCCCAACCGGGCTGCAGATAAATCCAATCAGCGGAATCCCCCTGGTACATCCCCAGGTCGATATAGCGGAAGCCTGCATCATAAAGACCCTTGACCCGCTGAAGGTCATTGGAAAAATAATGGGTAAAATCGCCGGTGGTGGTTGCTAATTTCATAGCAAAACCTCCTTATTGGTTCCATAGAACACATCGGGTTTGTTGCTGATGAGTTTAAAGAATTCTTCCAGCCGAATCCAATAATCGGGGGCATAATCCATCTCATAGGCGTGCCCCCAGACATATAGAATTTGGGGTGTTTTTGTTTCCATCGCCAAAAAGCGTTCGCCCAATTCCATCATCGCATCAAAATGCAGATGATAAACAGAGGGGTTGAAGCGGAAAAGATTCCCCTGGGGTTCAAAATTCCCGGTGCAAGTGATGGTGCGGGCGTAGCGGATACCTGTATTCTCTTGAATCAGCTTTGCCACCCGTTCATCGTTATTGACCCCGCCCCCGGGATAGGCCATGCCCACAACCTCGTAACCCGCCAGTTCCGAAAGGCGCAGGCGGTCTTCTTCCACCTGGCGGATCACTTCCCCATCCTCTTGTTTGGGGAGGCTGGGGTGGGTTAAGGTATGGGCGGCGATTTCGTGGCCTTCATAGATCTTTTGCACGTCTTCGGGGTGGATCTTATAATGGGCGACCCGTTGATTTTCACGGTTCAACATTCCCTTTTTACCCAGGAGCCCCGAATTGAGATTAAAGGTGCATTTGAGATCGTATTTATTCAACAGTTCGATCAAACGGATATCCTGGGTAACCCCATCGTCATAACTGAAAGTTACAGCCTTTAAAAATTTCATGTTCCACCTCACAAAACGTTAATAATGATTAACCCGCTGAAGGCGATCAGAATACCGCCGATGGCTTTGGGGGTTAATTTTTCTTTAAACAATACCGCAGACATAGCGGAAGAAAGGATCAGGGCAGAGCCCTGGTTCAAAGGATAAAGCAACACCGAATCCAGGCGGTTGGCCGCCAGAGTTTTGAAATAGGAATTGGCGAAGAGGCAAATGGCCATCACCAGCACATAACCGAAGATGCCGGTGAAGGTTTCCTTGGTGGGCTTGGGTTCATCGGTTTTAAAAAGGAAATAAGCAATCACCAAGGTGAGAGCCGCAAAAATATACGTATAAAAATTAAAAGCAGAAGCGGAAATATCCGGCAAAGTTTTTACAAACAGTTTTTGGGAAAAATCGGTAATGCCGTTGGCAACCCCGCTGGAAAGCAGGATCAAAAAAGCGGGCAGAGTGATCTTTTCTTTAATGGAATTATTATAGGAACACATCAACAGTACTGCCACAAACAGAATGGCGATGCCGATCCATTGGGTAAGTTTGATTCTTTCACC
>JAZOXD010000352.1:0-1921 GCA_045659565.1 Eubacteriales bacterium
CCGCCGGTGATATACATCTTCTTTTCATAAATATCATTAAAGAGGGTTTCCACTGCCCTTTGCATTTCTTCGTCCCCCTGCTCCCTAGCCAGATCGGCCATTCCGCAATAGAGGTACAGGGCACGAACAGCGTGACCTTCCGCGCCGGTTTGTTCCACCACAGGCAGATGGCCCTGAAGATATTTACCGCCATCGACATTATATTTTACAGGAGCAACGTCCTTTGCGTAGCGTCCCCGTTCCCGAATAAAAAATTCTGCCAGATCCCGATGCATGGGATTGCCCGTTACCTCATACAGGCGGAACAGAGCCAATTCAATCTCCTGATGGCCGGGGGTAACGAACCCGGCGGAATTTTCTTGGCGGAAGATGCGGTCCACCAGTTCCACATTGCGGCAACATACCTGCAACAGCCGATCATCCCCGGTGGCGTGATACCAGGCTACCGCCGCCTCGATCATATGGCCCAGGGAATAAAGTTCGTGCTTATCCCGATCGGAAAAGCGGGGCCATTTTGCAATGGGATTGCAGAAATAGGAGTTATAATAGCCATCGGCCTCCTGGGTGGATTCAATGTCATCAATGATCTTTTCGGCCAGTTCCCGCAGTTCGGGTTCTTCCTTTTCTTCCAGAAGATAGGCCACCCCTTCGATCCATTTCACCACGTCGCTACCCCAAAAAATATGGGGTTCAAATCCGTGGGACTTGCCGTCCATTGTATCAATACGGCCCGTTTCTTTAAAACGGTTGTAAACCGCCCAAACGGTTTTTTTCCGCACTGTTTTTTGCCGTTCAGCCCAAAAGCCGCCCGTAACCTTCAAATCGTAAAAAGGAACTGCTTTCATTTTTCAAAATCCTCCCGTTGATTTTTGCTTCTGTTTGTATTATACTGATAATATACGACAAAAGCAAGGAAAGGAACCCTATATTTAGTGAGAATTTCCGATTTTTCATTTGACGGGGGCGGAAAATTTTCCACCAAACTGTCCTATCAACATCAGGATCGACCCAAGGGATGCCCCACCAATGAACTGATCATTGTAACCCAGGGGCATCTTTATCTGCAGGTGGGCGAGGAGCGTCACAGCCTGGCCGCCAACGATTATCTCTTGATCCCGCCCCACACCGGCCACAAGGGCTGGCGGAAAAGCCGGGAGCCGGTGGAATTTTATTGGCTGCATTTTTACGGCGCACCTTTGGAGGGCAGCGGCACCCTTTCCGCTCCCAGCACCCTGATTCAGAATACCCGCCAATTATTACAAATCAACAACTCCCCTGCTTATCCCAAGGAGGCCGCTTATCACATGCTGGCGGTCCTTTTGGCAGAATTGGAGGTTCAGCGCAGGCAGGCCGCCCCCGCCAACGCTCTGGCCGCCCGCACCCACGAATATATCCGCGCCCACAGCAAAGAGCCCTTAACCGCCAAAAAGGTGGCAGAGGCGTTGGGGTTTCACCCCGACCATCTTTCACGGGTGTTAAAGGGGTGTTACGGATTGACTTTGGCGCAAGACATTTCGGCCCAACGGCTGGAACGGGCCAAACGACTTTTGCAAACCACCGATTGGACCGTTACCCGGATTGCCCTGGAATTGGGCTGGCAGGAGCCGAATCTTTTTGAAAAGTTTTTCCGGTATCACATGAAAACCACCCCAACGGCTTATCGGGATAGCTTTTTTGAAATTCATACCAATCATGAATAAAAAACAACGTTTGCGCTTAAGCGCAAACTGAAGTTCAACCTTACGCCTGAAACGAAGTTGCACCTTTCAGGTGAAAATAAAAAAATAAGAGCAAGTCTTTCGACTTGCTCTTATTTTTTGGAGCGGGTGACGAGGCTCGAACTCGCTACCTCAACCTTGGCAAGGTTGCGCTCTACCAGATGAGCTACACCCGCATTTCTGCGACGCATATTAGTATATAC
>JAZOXD010000353.1:0-1359 GCA_045659565.1 Eubacteriales bacterium
GTTGAAGAACTCTTTGAAGCCCGTCGTCCCAAGAAAACCGCTGTTTTGGCCGAGGCTACCGGTATCATTACCCGTGACTTCAGCGAGCGGGATGTAAAGGATAACTGCACCCCCGTTATCATCACCACCGACGATAATGAAGAAGTGCATATCAATATTCCCTTCGGCCTTAAGTTCCGTGAGAATTTGGAAGGAACCCGCGTTGAAAAGGGCCAGATCATCACCGACGGTGTAATCAATCCCCACGATGTACTGCGCCTGCTGGGTGATATTGCCGCTCAGGACTACCTGATCAAGGAAGTTCAGAACGTATACCGCCTCCAGGGTGTAGATATCAACGATAAGCATATTGAAGTGATCGTACGTCAGATGATCCGTAAGGTTCGCATCGACGAAAATCCTCAACCCGATATGCTGTTGGGTACTCTGGTGGATCGCTACGATGTGGAAGACCGCAACAAGGAACTGCAAGCCCGGATCGATGCCGGCGAAGCCGGAATCAACCTGGTGGTTGCATCTCCCGTATTGCTGGGTATCACCAAGGCCTCCTTGGCAACCGAAAGCTTCCTGTCTGCCGCCTCCTTCCAGGAAACCACCAAGGTGCTCACCGATGCCGCTATCCGCGGTAAGGTGGATCCCCTGGTCGGCCTGAAGGAAAACGTTATTATCGGTCGTCTGATTCCTGCCGGTACCGGTATGGATCGCTACCGTAATCTGGAGATCGGGGAAGTTGACCTGCCCGAAAGCTCCGAGGAAGATATTCAGGACTAAAAAAACTTCAAAAAAAGGTTGACAAATAAACCGCCCGTGTGCTATCATTTATTTTGGTTGCGCACGGGCGTTTTTATGTTTGGGTCCCTTGTTCAAAAGGCTCAAAAAACCGCTTGGCACCAAGCAAAATTTGGTTAAAAAGCCCATCGGCTTTTTAATAGATCGATTTTTAGAAGAAAGGAGTTGTTTTCATGCCTACTTTTAACCAGTTGGTTCGTAAGGGCAGAGAAAGCGTTGCAAAGAAATCCACCGCTCCGGCTTTGAACAGAGGCTTCAATACTTTGAAGAATCAGCCTACTGATACTGCAAGCCCCCAAAAGCGTGGTGTATGCACCGCTGTTAAAACTGCCACCCCCAAGAAGCCGAACTCTGCATTGCGTAAAATTGCAAGAGTACGTTTGACCAACGGCGTTGAAGTACCCTCTTACAGCCCCGGTGTAGGTCATAACTTGCAGGAACATAGCGTAGTTCTGATCCGCGGCGGCCGTGTAAAGGACCTTCCTGGTGTCCGTTACCACATCATCCGTGGTACCTTGGATACCCAGGGCGTTGCAAACCGTAATCAGGCTCGTTCCAAGTATGGCGCTA
>JAZOXD010000354.1:0-3710 GCA_045659565.1 Eubacteriales bacterium
ATTCTTCTCCGTCACCTTCTGCTTGCGAGCCATTCGTTCACCAACTGAGCGTGGCGAAGTTGGTGGTCGTGACTGCGAGCGCTGCATACGGACCAACAAACCCTTGAAGAAAATATGAAGGCTAATGATATTACGGTAGCCTACGACGGGCTGGAGCTGGAAATATGATGAAAAATAGCGAAATCAACATCCGCGATCCGTTTATTCTTTGCGAAAACGGGCGGTATTATATGTATGGAACTCGGGCCCGGAATCTCGGTAAATTGACCGGCGGATTCGACATTTACATATCCACAGATCTCAGACGGCACGATCTGCTACGCCCAATTGACGGAGGACCTGACCGAGGTTGTCAGCGAGCCGGTGACCCTATTTGCGGCTTCGGCCTGCCCTTGGGTGGATGAACATAAAAAGCGGCCATTTCGTGACCGTCGGACCCTTTATGTACCGAAGCAGAACCGGCGAATTATTTATGATCTGGTCCTCCTTTATCAAGGAAAATTATGCGGAATTGCTGGTGAAATTCAAGGATGGGGAGCTTGGCACCGATTTTATCCACCTGCCACCCCTGATCGATAATGACGGTGGCCACGGGATGATCTTTAGTGATGAAAAAGAATTGTGGCTGACCTTCCATACGCCCAAACCAAGGGGGAAGAGCACCCCGCTTTTGTGAAAATCTCAGAGGACGAAAATAAGATTTTTATTTAATAAGAACAGCGCTGCGGATAGCAGTGCTGTTTTTATATTGCAATTACGATGAATTTGTATTATAATGCACTCAAGTGAAAGGATGTGGACTATATCTTTACCACCAAGGAGGCCCGTGCGGAGAGGCAGTATGGAGCGATTATTAAGAACGTGCTGATTGAAAATGTGTTTTATCAAAATTGGGACAATGATTTTGCCACCGCCATTGATTTGGATTTGAACCGGGAAGAGTTCCGGGCAGATGATCTGGTGGTGCGGAATGCATTTTTGGGGAATTGCAAAAATATTTTCCATATGGCCTGCCGGGGCGAGGTGGAGTTTTCCAGTCTGCGGGGCACCTATGTGAAGCAGAAGGACGGAGTTTTAAAAAGATAATCAATGGAAATTTTCAAACTAACTTTAAATCAAATGCTTTTGATGTTCGGTTTTATTCTGATTGGCTTTTTTCTGCGAAAAAAGAAAATTTTGCCGGAGAATGCAGGAACGGTTCTTTCCCGGATGGAAACCTGGGTGTTTGTTCCTGCTCTGAACTTTTATAATCAGATGACCAAATGCACCGTGGAGAATTTTTTGGCTAATAAGGCGCTGATCCTTTACGGCGCAGTATTGATCCTGATCTCCATTGGCTTGGCTTACCCTCTTTCGATGCTGTTTATTCGCAGGGCAAAGGGAGATCGGGCCAAAGAATATCAACGGAACATTTATCGCTATGCCATCACTTTTGGCAACTACGGCTTTATGGGCAACTACATCGTTTTGGGCATCTGGGGCAACGAAACCTTCTTCCAATATTCTATGCTGACCCTGGTGGTGGGCATGATCTGCAACAGCTGGGGCCTTTACGTGCTGATCCCCAAGGAGGAAGGGGGCAAATGGAAAAATATCCTCAAGGGCCTTACCGCTCCGCCCATTCTGGCCATCTTTTTGGGGATTATCTGCGGGCTTTGCAACGTGCAGCAGGTGGTGCCGGACTTTTTGAAGAATCTTTTGAACAATGCGGGCAGTTGTATGGGCCCGGTGGCTATGCTGCTGGCCGGCGTGGTGATCGGCGGCTACGAGCTGAAGGGCTTGTTCACCGATTATAAGATCTATCTGGTGACCTTTCTTCGGTTGATTCTACTCCCTTCTTTGCTGGTGGGCGGATTGAAGCTCTTTGGTGTGGGGGATGAGGTTCTCACCCTGGCCCTGGTGCTGCTGGCCACGCCCCTGGGACTGAACACCATCGTTTTCCCCGCAGCCTACGGGGGCGACACCAAAACCGGCGCTTCCATGGCGGTGATCTCCCACACCCTTTCGGTGGTCACCATTCCGTTGATGTATTTATTCTGGATCGTACTTTTGTAGGATGACTTAAAGGAGAAAAAACATGAAATTAGCAACCACAACCGGGGATTTTTCCCGCTATACCTCATCTCAACTGGAAATTATGGAATATATCCATCGGGCGGGCTTCCGCTATCTGGATTATAATTTCGGCATTGATTACCACGGCCGCACCGGTGCTTTCAGCGCCGATTGGCGGGAATATATCGAAACGGTGAAAAAGCAGGCGAATCGGTTGGGGATTACCTTTGTTCAATCCCATGCGCCGATGGGGGCACCCATCGCTGAAGGGAATGAAGCCTTTATTGAAGATAACCTGCGTTGCATGGAGGTTTGCGCCGCCTTGGGCATCAAAAACCTGGTGGTTCATTCCGGCTACCTTCCCAACATTTCTAAGGAAGAATGCTTTGCCCGGAATAAGGAATTCTATCGGCCTTTGCTGGAACGGGCAGAGGAACTGGATATGAATATCCTGACCGAGAATTTTAATAAAATGAGCAAGCCCGATGTTTATTGGGTGGATAACGCCGTTGATCTTTTGGCGTTGATCGAATATGTGGATCATCCCCGGTTCCATGCGGTTTGGGATGCGGGCCACGGAAACCTGCAGGAGATGCCCCAGCATGAGGCGTTAAAAATTCTGGGCAAACACGTTTATGCCCTGCATGTGCAGGATAATATGGGCGGCAAAGATGAACATCTGGCCCCCTTCTTTGGTACGATGAACCCGGATTCCTTGATGCAGGGCTTGTTGGAGATCGGCTATCAGGGGTATTTTACCTTTGAGGCCAATCTGCCGCCGGTTACCAAACATCGCCGTCCCCACGACGGGGAAGAACGGCTGAAGCTCCTGCCTTTGGAGGTAAAACTCAAGGGCGAAGAGCTGCTTTATGAGATTGGCAAGGCGACCTTGACCGCTTACGGGGCTTATGAAGAATAAAAAAATGCCAACAGCATAGCTGTTGGGATTTTTTTAGTTAATCATGGTTTTTTCTTTGATCTTTAAATTATTAATGGCATTATTGAGCATCAACTTATGGAGTTTATAATCCCGTTCGCTTTGCTGTTTGGCCAGTTCCGAGCGGGCGGCTTCCGCCTCCCGGCGTTCCTTATCGATATCAATCTCCGCCGGAAGCAGGGCATATTCACAAAGCAAGGACGCTCGGTTGTGATCCATTTCAATCATCCCACCGGAGATGGAGAAAAGAATTTTTTCACCGTCCGGCTTGGTATAGTAAGCCTCTCCGGCAGTGACCGAAGCGATGATGGGCTCCCGATGGGCCTGGATCCCCAACATTCCGTCGGTAATGGGCACGATCAGAGAGGTGCATTCCCCCCGATAAAAAACCCGTTCCGGGGTGAGGATCTCTAAATGAAAACTATTCATGGGCTTCCCCTTCCAGGGCAGCGGCCTTGGCGGCTACATCCTCGATGGTGCCCACGTTGAAGAAGGCGTTTTCAGGATAGGCATCGGCTTCGCCGTTGATAATGGCCTTAAAACTGCGGATGGTTTCGCTCAAGGGCACATAAACCCCCTGCAGGCCGGTGAATTTTTCGGCTACGCTGAAGGGCTGGGATAAAAAGCGCTGGATCTTCCGAGCCCGGTGAACCAGAATCTTATCTTCGTCGCTCAATTCATCCATACCCAAAATGGCGATAATATCCTGCAGCTCGTT
>JAZOXD010000355.1:0-2040 GCA_045659565.1 Eubacteriales bacterium
CGAACATACGATCGGTGCTGTTTTCAACCCCATAGACCTCCCGACCTGCCATAGGATGGGCGGCAATAAATTCAAGATCAGGCCGCAAAATTTGTTGGATTTGGTCCACAACACATTTCTTTACGCCGGTTACATCAGTAAGGATCGCACCGGGTTTGAAATATTGCTGATTGGCTTGGATCCATTCCATAAAGACCTTAGGATAGAGAGCAAAGACTGTGAGATCCGCCTTTTGGATCATCTCTGCATCCGGTTGGGTAGAACCGGCATCGATCAAGCCATTTTCCAGAGCATAATCAATAGAAGATTGCTCCAAAGTAATCGCCTCAACATGGTAACCCCGCTTTTTAAGCGCCATGGCGTAGCTTCCGCCCATGAGCCCCAGGCCAACGATCAGAATATTGGTATTCATATTTTTATTCAGTTTCATATTCTTTTACCTCCAAGCCCAGTTTACGAAGGGACTTAAAGAAATTGGGCATGCTTTTGGCAACAGCTTCGGCGCCGTTGATTTTACCGCCCAAGCGGCTGCATAAAATCGCCATCGCCATCACAATGCGATGATCGTTATGCCCATTCAGTGCGTCAGAAGACACTTTCAGTTGACCGCCGGGAACAAAAACCCTATTTTCTTCCAGGATCAGCGTTACACCGCATTTTTTAAGTTCCTCGGCCATAGCCGCTCCCCGATCGCTTTCCTTAATCTTTAAGCGAGCGGTATCGGTAAAGGTAGCGCCGTTCAAAGCGGCAGCCATTGCAAAAAGGATAGGCCCCAGATCCGGGCAATCTGCCAAAGATAAGGTGGGGCACCCCTGTTGCAGTTTTTGAAAATATTGTTGATAAATGCGATCGCCCTGCAGAGACTCGATTGAAAGGCCGGTGACAGTTACATCACCGCCCACCAGATTCAAGGCATCCAGGAAGGCGGCATTGGAATAATCCCCTTCCACCGCCAGTTCCCGGGGTGTTCCAGACTGACCGCCGGGGATCAAAAGAGTATCATTTGTTTCCCAGGAAACGGAAAACCCGAAATCCGCCAGAGCTTGCAAGGTCAGATCAATATAAGAGCGGCTTTCCACCTTGCCGGAGAGGTGGATACGGCTATCCCCTTCCAAGGTAATCAGCGCAAAAATCAGGCCGGTGATAAACTGGCTGCTGATGCCACCATCGACCGTATATTCCCCGCTTTGAAGAGATCCTTGCAAGAAAATTTCGGTTTCGGCTCGCTCAAAGGCAAAGCCTTTTTCCCGAGAAAGTTGTTCATAAACCGATTGGGGGCGCTCCATCAGCCGTTTACTTCCTTGAAGACGAGTTTTTTGACCGGAAAGCCAGCACAAGGGAATCATAAAGCGCAGAGTGCTTCCACTTTCACGGCAAAGCAACGGTTCTTTAGGCTCCAAGGTGCCGGTTCGTTCCACTGTTACAACAGAACCTTCACATTCCACCTTAACACCCAAGGAACGCAAACAATCAATCGTTGCAAGAATATCCTGAGAGTAATCCACCCCCAAGATCCGGCTTTTCCCTTTGGCCAAGGCCGCAGCGATCAAGCATCGATGGGCCACACTCTTGGAGGGCGGAGCCGGAACGGTTCCACGGGCAAGGCCGGGCAGAAATTCAACCACCATAATGGGCCTCCAGATAATCAATAGCCTCTAAATATCCATCGGTTCCATGCCCGGTAATCGTTAATACACAGGCAGCCCGGATATAACTGACAGAACGAAAGGGTTCCCGCTTGGACACATCGGAAATATGCACCTCTACTGTCGGAACCTGCACCGCCTTTACTGCATCCAGAAGCGCCACGCTGGTATGGGTATAGGCGCCGGGATTGATAACAATCCCATCAAACGTCTGATAAGCGCTTTGGATGGCATCCACAAGATCGCCTTCGTGGTTGGATTGATAGCATTCCACCTCAATCCCTTTTTGGACGCAATGAGCTTGGATTTTTCCCAACAGAGTCTGATAAGTTTCACGGCCGTAGATATCCGGCTCCCGCAGGCCCAACAGATTCAGATTGGGGCCGTTGATGAC
>JAZOXD010000356.1:0-4891 GCA_045659565.1 Eubacteriales bacterium
CAGTTAGGCAAGCTGGTAAGCGGTTGGCAATCTGCCCCCAGTGGTTTGGTGGATGATAATCCAGATGATGCCATTTACTATGATGATACCTATTACTATTATTTTGATCCCGTAACCTACAAGGCATTTGAAGATGGTTCTATTGAAATTGATAATAAAACCTATGAATTTTCTAATCGTATATTGATCGACGGTCATTGGGTTCGTACCGTATATGATGATGTGGTTCTTTGGTGGGCAGGCAAAAAAATTGCCAGCGGTTGGAAAACAATTAAAGGAAATACTTACTATTTTATTTATGGTGGTATAGCAGCCAAGGGTTTATATCAGCACGAAATTGGCTGGAGTTCCGGTGAGTATGCGTGGTATTTATTCGATGAGAATGCCGTGTTCATTGAAACAGTAAAAGATGGTATTTACGGTGATTACTATTTCGAAAATGGCCAACGTGTAAATCCTTATCGTTTGGTTCAATATCAGGGCGATTTCTATTTCATTAATAACCATGCACTTCTTGCAAAAAACACCAAGATTTATTTGAGCGAACGTTTTGTGGAGGGCTTTACCTTTGCAGACGGCACTCCGCTACCGGTAGGCTATTATGAATTTGATGCCGAAGGAAAGATGATTCTCAAGAATGGACCTGATGGGAACTATTTCTATAAGAACGGCGTCCGTTTGAAAGCATACCAACTGGTTGAATATAACGGCAATTTCTATTTCATCAATGATGGCAATAAGTTGGCGAAGAGTGTCAGACTGTATATGTCTCAAAAGTACGTGAGCGGAAAGACTTTGGCAGACGGCACTCCGCTGGCAGTAGGCTATTATGAATTCGATGCCGAAGGAAAGATGATTCTCAAGAACGGCCCTGATGGGAATTATTTCTATAAAGACGGTATCCGTTTGAAAGCATATCAACTGGTTGAATATAACGGCGATTTCTATTTCGTTAATGATGGCCACAAGTTAGCGAAGGGCGTCAGACTGTACATGTCTGAGAAGTTTGTAAGCGGAAAAACTCTTCCGGACGGCACCCCGCTGGCAGTAGGCTATTATGAATTTGATGCCGAAGGAAAGATGATTCTCAAGAATGGACCTGATGGGAACTATTTCTATAAAGACGGTATCCGTTTGAAAGCATATCAACTGGTTGAATATAACGGCGATTTCTATTTCATTAATGATGGCCATAAGTTGGCAAAAGGTGTCAGACTGTATATGTCCCAAAAGTATGTGAGCGGAAAGACTCTGGCAGATGGCACCCCGCTGGCAGTAGGCTATTATGAATTCGATGCCGACGGTAAAATGATTCTTAAGTAATTTATAAATTGCATCATGTAAAGTTTGTTATATGATGCACTATAGCCGAGAGGGGATACCCCCTCTCGGCTATACCTCTAAAGGTGGTTTAATAATGAAGGTACTACAGATAAATGCAGTTTATGGCATTGGCAGTACAGGAAGAACAACAAAAGAACTGGATTTAGCATTAAAGCAAAACGGAATTGATTCCATGGTTGCAACAACGGTGGGCGCGCAAGAAAAGTCTGCCTATTTAATAGGAACTCCTTTGGATTGGAAATTGCACGCCTTGTTGTCGAGATTAACGGGGAAACAAGGATATTTTTCTCGTCACTCTACCAAAAGATTATTACGATTGATCCAAAAAGAAAAAGTTGGCGTTGTACACTTAAGAAATCTCCATTCAAATTATATTCATCTTCCCTTGCTTTTGAAATATTTGGCAAAGGAAGATATTCCGACGGTCATCACGCTTCATGACTGTTGGTTTTTTACCGGGAAATGTACCCACTATGTGGCCGAGGGCTGTTATAAATGGCAGAACGGTTGCTACAAATGTTCCAAGTTACGAGCAGATAATAAAAGTTGGATTTTTGATAAAACTTCCGTTATGTGGAATGATAAGAAAAATTTATTTTCTGCCATTCCCCGCTTGGCGGTTGTTGGTGTTTCCGATTGGGTCACTAACGAAGCAAAAAAATCGTTTTTAAAAGATGCTAAGATCGTTAAGCGAATATATAACTGGATTGACATAGATGTTTTTAAACCTACTGAATCTCAGGAGTTAAGAACTCAATTGAAGATTGGGGATAGGTTCACCGTGCTTGGTGTTGCGCAATATTGGTCGGATGCAAAAGGCTTATCTAAGTTTATTTCTTTGGCTAATAAGTTGCCGGATGTTTTATTTTTGATGATTGGTTCAATGCCCGCAAATATTGATTTGGCAGATAATATAATATCGGTCGGGACAATCAATGATGCGGCCGAGCTGGCCCAATATTATTCGATGGCAGATGTTTTTTTAAATCCTTCTCTTTATGAAACCTTTGGAAAGACTACTGCAGAATCTATTGCTTGCGGAACTCCGGTCATTGGATATGCAACAACAGCAACACCCGAATTGATTGGAAAAAACTGCGGAGAATTACTGGAAGTGGATAGTACTGTTTCTGAAATTGAAAAGGCGATCTTGTTGATTAAAAAAAGAAATAAAAATTACTATTCGCAATACTGTCGAGATTTCGCAGTGAGGAATTTCTCCCAAAATATATTAGTCAAAGAATATGAATCCCTTTATGAAAAAATTATAGAAATGAAAGATAGAGTATTATAGAAAAAATATTGGGAGTATTAGATGAAAACTGCGGAAAAATCCAAAAAACAAATCGTTATATTTATGCGCGAATACCTGTTGATGGGCGGGATCGAGACGTATGTCTATGAGCAGGCAAAGTTACTAAAAGAAAAGGGCGCACTTGTTATTTGGGTAAAGCATCCAAAAGGGCTAATCGACGATTCTTTCAAGCATATATTTTATGATGGAAAAACGATCGTTTTGGAAAAATTACATCGAAGAAAATTAAAAAATATAGTACGCGAGTTTGATGCAGAAATAACGATCGTGACTTTTCATATAGAATCTTACGCAAAAGCTGATCTATTCAAAAGGAATTTCAAACTTTGTCCCGTTCATACTTTTTATTTTGTTCCAAACTTTACCGGTTCAATGTTGTATTTGGAAGAGGCTTATGAAGGCGCAAAAAGAGAAAAGGTTCGGGACCATATGGGACAAATCATTCGAAAAATGCAGTCCGGGGAAAATATTCGATATTTTAGTATGAAGCATATTGATAAAATGACAAAAAATTATCAATATTCCATTGAAGAATATAATGATTATTATGTCCCTCCGCGTTTAAGTGAATGTGATTTTGATGAAGAACGATGCCGCAATTTGGCCCGACGCGAAAGGTTTAATCTTTTTACTGTGTCACGGTTTGATTTTCCTCATAAAGGATATGTTTTGGGTTTGATTAAAGCTTATGCCCAACTGAAGGAAAAGTATCCGCGGTTGGAATTGACCATTGTCGGATACGGAAAAGATGAGGATAGGATTTATCAAACATTGGAAAATCTTCCGGCAAACATTCGGGAAGATATTCATCTTTTTGGGAAGGCTTCGCAAGACGAATTGAACGATTATTATGCGGATGCGAATTTAAATATTAGTGTTGCAGGATGTTGTTCTACCGGCGCCAAAAGAGGGACATTATCGATTCCGGCACGTCATTTTGATTACAGTTGTGAGGTTTATGGCTTTTTGCCTGAAAGTAGACCGTACATTATATCGGAGGAGCCCGGTGAGGCTGTAATCCCTTATATCGAAGCAGTTCTTAATATGTCTGAAGATGAGTACTGCGAGAAGTGTCGCAAAGGTTATGAAATATTTAATGATTCATCCATCAAATTGCGAAAGAATATGCTGGAAATTAAAAATTTAAAAAATGTTCCCACGTTGTCAAAAGGGGATGTGGGTTATATCTATTTTAATCGAATTTTGTCGAGGATCAAATCTAAAATAAGAATTCGTAAAGATTTCTAACTATGAAGAAAGTTAAGATGAGAGCAAAATATGCAAAAGGATAATCTATCTAAAGGATTTCTTTGGAAACTCCTTGAACGTTTTGGCGTTCAATTTGTTCACTTTGTTTTACAAATTGTGCTCGCTAAACTTTTAGATCCGGAACATTATGGCGAATTGTCGTTGATGGTGATTTTTACTACGCTGGCAACGGTCTTCATACAGTCTGGGTTCAATACTTCGTTGATACAGAATAAAGACGTGACGGAAGAGGACTATTCATCTGTGTTCTGGGTCACTCTGGCAATCGCTGGAATTCTTTATGGTGCCTTATTTGTTGCTGCCCCGTTTATTGCGGCATTTTATAAAATGCCCGATTTAATTGTTCCGTTTCGTGTTCTCTCACTGATGCTTATTCCGGGGGCATTTAACTCTGTGCAATTGGCTAAAGTAAGCCGGAAACTTGATTTCCGAAAAGTGTTCTTCAGTAATGTGGGCGCCATATTGGTCTCTGGCGTTGCCGGGGTGGTGGTGGCTTATATGGGCGGTGGCCTTTGGGCACTGGTAATCCAACACCTGATAAATACGATCGTTGTATGTGTCATAATGTGCTTTACGGTTCGATGGCGCCCCAAATGGGTCTGCAACTTTTCCAGAATTAAAGTGCTGTTTTCCTATGGTTGGAAACTGATGGTTTCCAATCTGGTGGATACTTTATATCAGGATCTCCGCAGTTTAGTGATCGGTAAAAAATACGATAGCGGCACTTTAGGATATTATAATCGCGGTAAGCAATTTCCTCAGTTTATCATCAATGCTGTGAACGGAACGGTCCAAAGTGTGATGCTTCCTGCAATGTCTGCCAAGCAGGACGATAGGGAACAGGTGAAAGGCATGATGCGCCGCTCCATGACACTCAGCGCTTTTATGATCTTCCCGATGATGGCCGGTTTGGCTGCAACAGCCCCTGCGGTTGTTGAATTATTGCTCTCGGATAAATGGTTG
>JAZOXD010000357.1:0-17439 GCA_045659565.1 Eubacteriales bacterium
GTCAACAAAAAATGGATCGCTGACGGCGAGTTTGAAAAAATCACGGAAGTTGCCCGTCAGCTGATGGAAAATGCACAGTAAGGAGGCCCACCATGGTTAAACGCGTAATTACCTTCGGCGAGATTATGATGCGACTGAATCCTCCGGGATACCAGCGTTTTGTTCATGCCGATGAATTTGAAGCCAGCTATGCCGGCGGTGAGGCCAATGTGGCCGTATCCTTGGCAAACTACGGCATGGATGCCGCGTTTGTATCCAAAGTACCTGCTCACGAAATCGGTCAGTGCGCCGTCAATGCCCTTCGGAAATACGGTGTGGACACCCGTCACATGATCCGGGGTGGCGAAAGGCTGGGCACCTATTATGTGGAAAAAGGCGCTTCCCAGCGTCCCTCCAAGGTAGTTTATGACCGTGCCGGCTCTTCCATTTCCGAAGCCGTTCCCGCCGATTTTGATTTCGAAGCCATCTTCAAGGGCGCCAAGTGGTTCCATTTCACCGGCATCACTCCGGCCCTGTCCGATTCCGCTGCCGAGGTCTGCCTGGCCGCTTGTAAGGCGGCCAAAGCCGCCGGCGCAAAAATTTCCTGCGACCTGAACTACCGCAAAAACCTCTGGAGCCGTGAAAAAGCCGGTGAGGTAATGGGTAAACTGATGGAATATGTGGATGTTTGCATCGCCAACGAAGAGGATGCCTCCGATGTGTTCGGCATCCGGGCCAGCGAAACCGATATTTATGGTGGTAAGCTGAATACCGATGGCTATGTGGAAGTTGCCGCCGAACTGAAAAAGCGCTTCCATTTTGAAAAGGTGGCCATCACCTTAAGAACCTCCATCTCTGCCAGCGATAATAAGTGGTCCGCTATGCTTTATGATGGCGAAAAGGCCCACTTTGCCAAGACCTACGATGTTCATATCGTGGACCGTGTGGGCGGCGGCGATAGCTTCGGCGGGGGTTTGATCTATGCTCTTCTGAATGGCTATGCCAATCAGGATGCCATCGAGTTTGCAACTGCCGCATCCTGCCTGAAGCACACCATCGAAGGGGACGTGAACCTGGTAACCGTAGCCGAAGTTCAGGCCCTGGCCGGTGGCGACGGCTCCGGCCGCGTTCAGCGCTAAAAACAAAAATATATTACAGAGACCGGCCTCCCGGATGGTCCGTTCTTAACAAAATTAAAACTGCTGATCTTATCTTCGGATAAAATCAGCAGTTTTCTTTTTACTTTTTGAAACTTGCAAACAAATTTATATAAAACGCTTGACAAATTATGGAAACGGTCTATAATGAAAATCAAGAGGTGATCCCGATGAAAAAAAGTGTTTATTCCTTGGTGTTGATGGACGATGTGGTGGAACAGGTGGACCGCCTGGCCTATCAGATGCATACCAACCGTTCCAATATGATCAACCAGATTCTGGCGGAATATTGTTCCATGATGACGCCGGAAAAGCGGATGCGCTCCACTTTGGAGCAATTGATGGAGCTTTTAGGGGCAGGGGGGTTTCAGCCCTTGGTGCAACCCAGCGCAACCATGCTCACTGTCCGTAGCGCTTTGAATTTCAAATATAATCCTTCCGTGCGCTATCGGGTGGAGCTGTTCCGCTCCGAGCGGCCGGAATTCGGCCAGCTGCAGGTGCAGTTGCGCACACAAAACCGCGAATTGATCTATTATCTGGAGCAGTTTGAGCATATCTGGGCGGCTTTGGAGCAACAATATTTGGGGGATCCCCGCTATTCCATCGAAAACGGCCGCTTTCTCCGGAATCTTCGTTTTCATTCAGCCTTTGAAGGCCAACCCCAACTGATGGGTGAGGCCATCGGCCGCTATGTAAACGCCTTCGATCGTGCTCTTAAAATTTATTTTGAAAATATCGAATATCCCCGACGGGCCCTGCCCCTCATCGAGCGGGAGGTGCGATCTTACGCCACCGATCCTCTCATTGTGTGATACGGGGACGGTACACATGACAACTTTTTGATCGCCAAACAAAATTCGTTCCTATGGATTAATCAGAAAGGAGAACATTCCAATGAATGCCAATCAATTTACCACTAAAAGTATGGAGGCATTGCAGGCCGCCGAGCAGCTCGCTTCCTCTCGCAATCATTCCGCCCTGGAACAATTGCACCTTTTGCTGGCGCTTTTGAATCAGCCGGAAGGTTTTGTGGGCGGTGTTTTAAAGAAAATGGGTGTGCAGGGGCTGGAAAACGATGGGGAAGGCGCCCTTTCCCAAATGCCCACTCTTTCCAATAGCCAAAGTCAGCTTTATTGCAGTAACGATCTGAACAAGGCCCTGAATTCTGCCGAAAAGCAGGCCAAGAAAAACGGGGATGCCTATCTTTCGGTGGAGCATCTGATGTTCGGTCTGTTGGATCAAGCGGATGCTACTTTGAAAAAACTGTTCCAGCCCCACCAACTGAATAAAAATAACTTTTGGAAAACCGTGATGGACCTGCGGGGCAACCAAAAGGTTAACGGCCAGGACCCGGAAGGGACCTACGATGTGCTGAATAAATACGGCCGGGACCTGGTGGAACTGGCTCGGGCCCAAAAACTGGATCCTGTCATTGGACGGGATGAAGAGATCCGCAATGTGATCCGCATCCTTTCCCGCAAAACGAAAAATAATCCCGTGCTTATCGGCGAGCCCGGTGTGGGCAAAACCGCCATTGCCGAAGGCCTTGCTTTGCGGATCGTGCGGGGCGATGTGCCGGAAAACCTTAAAAATCGCAAGCTGTTCTCGCTGGATATGGGGGCTTTGATCTCCGGCGCCAAATATCGGGGCGAATTTGAGGAACGCTTAAAGGCGGTTTTAAGCGAGGTGCAAAAAAGCGAAGGAGAGATCATTCTTTTCATTGATGAACTGCATACCATCGTGGGCGCCGGTAAAACCGAAGGCTCTATGGATGCGGGTAATTTGCTAAAGCCGATGCTGGCTCGGGGCGAACTTCACTGTATCGGCGCCACCACCCTGAATGAATACCGCCAGTATATCGAAAAGGATGCGGCGCTGGAACGCCGCTTCCAGCCGGTACTGGTGGCAGAGCCCGGCGTGGAGGATACCATCTCCATCCTGCGGGGGTTGGAGGAACGCTATGAGGTGTATCACGGCGTTAAGATTCAGGATCAGGCCCTCATTGCTGCGGCGGTGCTCTCTGATCGGTATATCAGCGATCGCTTCCTGCCGGATAAGGCCATCGACCTTGTGGATGAAGCCTGCGCACTTATCAAAACCGAAATGGAATCCATGCCCACCGAGTTGGATGAAAAGCAGCGCAAAATCATGCAACTGGAGATTGAAGCCCAGGCACTGAAAAAGGACGAAGATCCTCTCTCCGATGCCCGCCTGCAGGAGATCAATGCCGAGATCGCCGCTCTGCGGGATACATTCAATTCCATGAAGGCCAAATGGGAAAATGAAAAGCAAGCCATTTCCATTGTTCAAAAATTAAGGGAAGAAATCGAACAGACCAATAACGCCATCACCCAGGCAGAAAATAACTATGATCTTGCCAAAGCTGCCGAACTGAAATACGGCGTGCTGCCCAAACTGAAAAACCAATTGGAAGAGGCCGAACGCAGCGAAAAAGAGGCAGGGAATAGAGAAAATTCCTTGCTGCGGGATAAGGTTACAGAAGAGGAAATCGCCAAGATCGTTGCTCGTTGGACCGGCATTCCTGTGGCCAAATTGATGGAAAGCGAGCGAGAAAAACTTCTCCATCTGGATGAGATTCTCCATCAACGGGTCATTGGCCAGGACGAGGCGGTGCAACGGGTCTGCGATGCGATTCTTCGCTCCCGGGCAGGCATCCAGGATCCCGATCGCCCCATCGGCTCCTTCCTGTTCCTGGGACCCACCGGCGTGGGCAAGACCGAACTGGCCAAGGCTCTGGCCCAGGCCCTCTTTGATGATGAGCGGAATATGATCCGCATCGATATGAGCGAATATATGGAAAAATATTCCGTTTGCCGGCTGATTGGCGCCCCTCCGGGCTATGTGGGCTATGATGAGGGCGGCCAACTTACCGAGGCAGTGCGCCGCCGCCCCTATTCGGTGGTGCTGTTTGATGAGGTGGAAAAGGCTCATCCCGATGTGTTTAATGTGCTGCTCCAGGTACTGGATGATGGACGTATTACCGATAGCCAGGGCAGAACGGTGGATTTTAAAAATACCATTATTATCTTAACCTCCAATCTGGGCAGCGATATCATTCTGGAAGGCATCCGGGAAGGGGAGATCAGCCCCGAAGCCCGGGCCGGGGTGGAACAACTGCTCCGTCGCTCCTTCCGTCCGGAATTTTTGAACCGACTGGATGAAACGGTGTTCTATAAGCCTCTTACCAAAGAGAATATCGGCTTTATTGTGGATCTCTTGCTGAAGGAACTGCAAAACCGCCTGAAAGATAAGCATCTGCAGGTGGAACTCACCGCTGACGCTAAGGATTGGCTGATCCGGACGGGCTATGATCCCAATTTCGGTGCCCGCCCCCTGCGCCGGCTGATGCAGCAAAAGTTGGAAACGCTCATCGCCCGCCGTATATTGCAAGGAAATTTGCAACCCGGCGAAACCTTGAACGTAGACCTGAAAAACGGCAATTTAGCTTTATAGAAAAATGCGGACGAAGCCTTGCTTTGTCCGCATTTTTAGTGCACATGATGACAAAAAAACAATTTTTAAAATTTGACCTCATTTTCATAATTTAACGATAAGTTGCAAAGAAATTGAAAAATCTTTAATTTTATGTTGCTTTTTTTAACGATATGTGGTATCATAGGTTCAGTCCCCATTTTGTGTAAAAAAGAGGTTGTATTTTATGGAAAAGTACCTGGTGCGGGAAGAACATTTTGCCTTCGACGATAATTATTTTCCCGATCTCCGCTTAAGCTTCTGCTGTTGCCATCGCTATAATCCCTCCGAAGCCTTCGGGCCGGTGGTGCCTCGGCGTTATGTCATCAACGTGATTGAAGCCGGGCGGGGCACCTTGGATATGGGTAATCGTCGGTTGAGTGTGGCCGCCGGCCAGGCTTTTATTTTGTTCCCGGATAAGGCTGTCACCTGGAAGGCTGATAGTCTGGAGCCCTGGAACTATATCGGCATCGAACTTTGCGGTGCGGGTGTGGAAAAGTTTGTCGAACGTCTGGGCATCACCCCCTCCATGCCGGTGGTGGATTTTGCATCCCCCCATAAGGCCATGGATGCGGCTTACGATCTCTTTGTGGAATGTGATAAAAAATATCAGAACCAGTTTGCCATCTCCGGCTGCTTCTGTAGCTTGATGGAAGCCTTGGAAGAAAGTCTGGTGGCTAAAAAGATTCCCGCCAAGAACTTCTATATGACCCGTGCGGTGGAATATATCAAAGAAAATTATAATCAGAATTTAAGCGTCGAAAACATCGCCAATATGCTGGGAATCGAACGTAGTTATCTTTCCCGGCTCTTCAAAACCTATAAAAATAAAAGCACCCAGAATTACATAATCGATTACCGGATTCAGCGGGCCAAAAAAATGTTCGAGGAAGAAGACCTCAATGTTTCCCAAGTCTGCACCGCTGTGGGTTATACCAATATCTATTGCTTCTCCCGGATCTTCAAAAGCCGGGTGGGCATCAGCCCCAAGGAATACCGGGAGCGTTGTAAGCGCGAAAATATAGCCGAATAAAAATTGCGATCCTTACGGATCGCAATTTTTTATTCCATCGAATCAATCAATTTTCGGATCTCTTCAATCTCTTCCGGTGATAGCCGTTCTTTGGCACTAAAGGCGGCCAGAAAGGCCGGCAAAGAGCCGTTAAAGCTTTCTGCAACAAATTCCTTGCTCTGTAGGGAATAGAAGTCCTTTTTTGAGATTTTAGCGGTAACGGTGCCGCTCTCATTCTGAAAGATCCCTCGGTCGCTGAGCCGTTTTAAAACCGTATAGGTGGTGGTTCGCTTCCAATTCAATGCTTTTTCGCATTCCTTCACCAGCTCTGCTGTGGAAAGGGGCTCCTTGCTCCAGATGATATCCGCAAAGCGGGCCTCAATAGGCGCTAATCTATAATCGTTCATGTTTCAATTCCTTTCCGGTCCAACTTTCTCGCTTTTTTCAACGTGTGTTTGTTGATTCTTGCCAATTCTGCCCGCCCGTCCATGGATAGGGCTTCTTCCTGAAACTCAAAGGGGAACTTTTCTCGGATAGAGGCCTCGTATAAATCGCCGTCCCGGGGCTCCCAGAATTCGATCAGGGTATAATGGGCATTTTCATCCACCGTAAAGGTCAGGGCAGCGGGGCTCAGCTGTCCCCATTGGCTGGTATACATTCCGTTGACCAACCGTTCCTCGGAATAATTAAGCAGCAGATACGCTGTTAATTTCGTGGTTCTTTTTTGCTGATCCCATTCTCGGTCAATGTGATAGATTTTGTGGCTTTCAGCGCAATAATTGCGATGGGCTTCATTGCTTTTGCAATGCTGAATAATCGCCTTGCGGATCGCCGCATCCTGCAGATCGGTCTCGGCGGGGAAGATGGGGAAGACTTCGCAAATATCTCCGGACTGCTTCACCAACTTCAGGGTTGCCATCCGCCAATCGGCATCTGCTATTAAATAATAATTGTAGTTTCCTCTCTCAATATAGGTTTCGCTGTATAGCCCGGTGGCAGAAAATTGAAAATCTTTTTGAATCGCCTGCGCCTCAAAGGCCGGCTCATAAGTACCCTTAAAACGGACTAACTCATAATTATTGGTATCATATTGATAAACCGGCTCGCCGACGTAATCGACGATATAAACGGTGGTTCCGGTGCGGTTGGAATAGGCGTGCAGAAGCGAAATTTTTTTCAGCCTTTCCATCGGCACTCGATGCAGGATCTCTTGATTTTCCACGTCGTATTGCAGAAGGCCAAAGGTGCCGGTGAGGATCACCTTGGTGTCGTCTCCGTAGATAAGACGGGGCATCTCTGCACCAATATTCATGGTTCCAATATCATCTAGATCAAAATCAGCGTTACTTTTCGGATCGGTCAATAGGCAAACCCCCGCGATGATGCAAAGGATCAGAGCACCGATGATGATCCAAAGGGTCGGTTTTTTATAGGAAACGATGTTTTTGATTCTGCCCTTGATGTTGCTCTCGCCGAAGGCCAGGGGCTGGTAAAGGGCCCGAGAACGGCCGGTTCCGAAGCGGAGCAGAGTCTCGGTATAAGTCTTGCGCGCTGCAAGATCATAGTCTTTGATGGCCTTTTCGTCGCAGGCCAGTTCTAAATCCCGGCAGAAAAAGAAGTAAGCCACCCAGACCAAGGGGTGAAACCAAAAGCAGGTGGCCAGTAAAAAGGCCAGGGGCTTGATCCAATGATCCTTTCGCTTTAAATGGGCCCGCTCGTGGGCTAAAACCGGTTCATATTCCTCCGGCGAAAGGGTAGAGGGAAAATAGATCTTCGGCCGCAGAATCCCTAAAATAAAGGGGGAATCCACGTGGTCACAAAGATAAATATTTTCCTGCAATAAAAGAGCCTCTTTCAGCTTTCTTCTCAATTGCAGTAACCGAACCACGCTAAAGATCAGAATGGCAGCGATCCCCGCCAGCCAGATCCAACCAATCGCATCGGGAGTGAAGATGCTCCATGAGGTTGGCTCATGATTAATCGGGGAAGGGGGAACCGTTTCGCGAACATAGTCGCCGCCATTTTGAAGAAATTCAATGGGTTTGCCAAGCGTAGGGATCGCGATGGTTTCGATGGCTTCTTTTTGGGGAACCAGGCTGAATTTGCTCTCAATGGAAAAGGGCAAGAGCAAACGGATGGCCACCAACCCCCAAAGTAACTCCTGACTCCATTTAGGCGCTCGCTTTAATAAGGTCCTTAAAAGCAATACGATCAGGATCACCCAACCGCCGTTGATGCTTTGTTCCAATATGCCTTCAAAGAAAAATTTCATCGGGCCACCTCCTTTGTCTACTGGCTGTCGTCAACTGTAGTCTACCACTTGTCGACAACTTTGTCAATCCTTAATTTTAAAGTTTTCGAAAAGGGGTGTGGGGGGAAACCTTTTTCAAAAGGTTTCCCCCCACATTCATCCGTATCTTGATCTTAATTGTTGCAAGATCTTTCGTTCCATCCGGGAAACCGCCACCTGAGAAAGCCCCAGGATCGATGCGGTGGCACTTTGGGTCAGTTCCCGGAAATATCGCAACTGAATCAGTTGCTGCTCCAAAGGCGGCAACTGCTCCAGCATTTCCCGGATCAAAACCCGGTCTAAAGCAGCTTCTTCCGGCGATTCCGCTTTGGGGATTACGCCCCCTTCCTCCGGTGGCAGGTCCAAAGAGAGCAGGGGGCGGGTGGCTTCCGTGGCGGTCAGGATCTCTTCCTCGGTAAGGCCGGTGGCCTTGGCCAATTCCGAGATTCGGGGCTCCCGACCCAATTCCTGATTCAGCCGCCGGGCTTCCCGGTCAATGTGGAACTTGTCCTCCTTATATTTCCTTGAAATTTTAATGCTGCCGTTATCTCGCAGATAGGTTTTGATCTCTCCGACAATTTTTGCAACGGCATAGGTGGAAAACCTGAGCTCCCGCCCTTCGTCGAAATCCCGGGCAGCTTTAATGAGTCCCACGGAACCGATCTGAAAAAGATCCTCCTCATCCACACCAAAGCCCCGGTATCGGTTCACCACCATCCGCACCAAGCCTAAATTTTCCTCCACCATCCGGTCAGTTGCAGTGGGCATAAGCTTATTCCTTCCGGCTGATCTGCTTGGTAAAGGTCACGGTGGTGCCCGCTCCGGGCTTGGACCGCACCCGCACCTTGTCCATAAAGGTTTCCATAATGGTAAAACCCATCCCGCTGCGCTCCTCGGCATTGCCGGTGGTAAAAAGGGGCTCCATGGCCCGGGCCACATCCTCAATGCCCTTGCCCTTGTCCTTAATGGTAAGTATCAGCCGCCCGTCTTCGTAAAGCCGGCCGGAAAGGGTGATGATCCCCAACTTGTCCCCGTATCCATGTACAATGCAGTTGGTCACCGCCTCGCTTACGGCGGTCTTGATCTCGCTGATTTCCTCCACGGTGGGGTCCAATTGAGCCGCAAAGGCGGCGGCCGCCACCCGGGCAAAGCCCTCGTTGGCCGACCGGGAAGGGAAGGCCAGCCGAATTTGATTGATTGCTTTCATATTTAATCCTCCTTAACTGTCACATAGCGGTCAATGCCTGCCATCTGGAATATTTTTTTGGTTCCGCCGTTCAGGTGCCGCAGTTCCACCGTTCCCCCCTGCCGCTGCATCAGTTTTCTGCGCCCCATCACAATGGCCAGCCCGGAGCTGTCCATAAAGCTCACACCCCCAAAATCCAGAATCAACTTTTCCGGCTGATGCCGCAGAATCTTAAAATCAATGCTCTCCGAAAGCCCTCGTGCACAATGATGGTCCACCTCACCGATCAGCTGAACCTCCAGTTCGTTGAAATCATTCTGAAATGTAACGTTCATAGCGTTCCTCCTTACTTTTGTTTCCCTGGCAATAAAAAAAGACCTTTTCCATTATAAGAAAAGGTCTTGATTCATTTTGTCGGCTTTTGCCGGTTATATTAATTTTTTTAGGTTTTCCGCTAACTCTCCAATAATGTAAAGAGAGCCTGCGATCAGAATCGGGCGGCCATCGGCAATTTCCAAAGCCAGCTTGGCCGCATCCTCAAAACTTTCCGCCACCCGGCAATTATCGCAATAAACCCCTGCAATGTTGCAAAGCTCCGGGGCATTTTTTGCCCGGAGATTTTCCTGCTGGGGAAAGATCATTGCTCCTGCCAAAAGGCCTAAATGCTGAATGGCGTATTGATAGGGCTTATCCTTCATCATCCCAAATAGGATCACCGGCTCTTTAAGGGGTTCCATCTGCTCAATGGCCCGGGTCAGGGCATCAATGCCCTCGGTGTTGTGGCCGCCGTCGGCAAAGATGGCGGGGGTTTTGTTCAGTTGTTCCAACCGGGCGGGGATATAGGCTTTCTGTAATCCTGCCTTTAATTGCTCATCGGTGAAATTCAGTTTGCCTTGCTCCCGTAAATAAAATAGAGTTTCTAAAACGGTAACGGCATTATGGGCTTGATGCTCACCTTTCAATTCCAATTGATAAGCAACGCCTTGATAGCAAAAAGAAGTTCCTTCTTCATTGGAAAGAATATTTGTTAAATCCTTGGAATTTCCACGGATCAAAGGCGCATCCAGTTCTTTGCATCGGGCGCTCACCACCGCAGCCACCTCATCGGCGCTTTCATCATAAAGGATGATGGGGCACCGGTTTTTGATGATCCCGGCCTTTTCGCCGGCAATGGCCGCTAAGGTGTTGCCCAAAAACTCCGTGTGATCCATCGATACGGTGCAGATCACCGAGGCCAGGGGGGTGGTAATAACGTTGGTGGCGTCAAAGCGGCCCCCCAAACCAACCTCCAAAACCACAATATCACAGCCATTTCGCCGGAAATAAAGGAACCCGATGGCGGTTACCAATTCAAATTCCGTAAAGGGCAGTTTCAATTCTTCCACCGCTCCAAAAACCACCTCTGCCAGATCGGCGAATTCCTGCTCGTCGATCAAAGCGCCGTTGATGCGGTAACGCTCCCGGAAGGTATAGATAAAGGGGGAGGTAAAAAGCCCGGTCTTGTATCCCGCTTCTTCTAAAACCGAAGCCAGCATGGTGGCGGTAGAGCCCTTGCCGTTGGTTCCGGCGATATGCAGAATCGGGAGACCCTTTTCAGGATCTCCCAACCGTTGCATCAGGGCGGCCATCCGCTCCAAGCCCGGCCGGGGGCCATGGGGCTTATAAGTATGGATGCGGTTTAAAGCCTCTTGATAAGTCATTTGTTTTGTAATTCCTCAATGCTTTCTTTTAAGGAAGCAGCCAAAGCCCGGAACTTATCGCCCTTGGCTTTTTCAGCCTCCACCAGAGCAGCAGGTGCCTTGGCAACAAAGTTCTGATTGCTCAGCTTGCCTTCCACCCGCTTCAATTCACCCTCAGCCTTTTCCAATTCCTTGGTCAGCCGGGCGATTTCGGCATCAATATCCACCAATTCCGCAAAGGGGATATAGAGGTTGGCGCCGTCGCAAACCATCTTCACAGCCCCTTCGGGGATCTCTCCGTTCAGGTAAACCTGATCGCAGGAGGCTAATTTCTGATAAAATTCGTCGGTGCCGGCAAACCAATGCTCGTTGGCGGTTTCGATATAAAGGGAAGCCTTGCGGGAGTTGGGGACATTCATCTCTGCTCTGCGGTTACGGATCGCTTTGATAGTTTCCATCACATGCTCCATCTGAACGGCATCGGCGGGGAATACCAGGCGCTCGTCATAGGCGGGGAACTTGGCAATCATAATGGCCTCGTCCTCGGTGGGCAAAGCCTGCCAGATCTCCTCGGTAATAAAGGGCATAAAGGGATGCAGCATCTTCAATGCGCCGCCGAATACGTGTACCAACACCTTCTGGGCGGAAGCGCTCTCGGCACCGCCGGCATAAAGACGGGGCTTCACCAATTCAATATACCAATCGCAGAACAGATCCCAGATAAAGTCGTAAACCTTCTGCAAAGCCAGGCCGATCTCAAATTTATCCAGATTTTCTGTCACATCCCGCACCACTTCGTTGTACCGGGTCAGAATCCATTTATCCTCGGTCTTCAGCTCGGCGGGGTTCAGGGTGTAATCCTCTTCCTTCAGGTTCATCAGAATGAACCGGGCGGCGTTCCAAACCTTATTGGCAAAGTTTCGGCTGGATTCTACCCGCTCGGGGTAATAACGCATATCGTTGCCGGGGGCGTTGCCGGTGGCTAAGGTGAAGCGCAAAGCATCGGCGCCGAACTCCTTGATAACCTCCAGGGGATCAATACCGTTGCCCAGAGATTTACTCATTTTGCGACCCTGGCTATCCCGTACCAAACCATGGAACAGTACGTGCTTAAAGGGAACCTCATCCATCTGTTCCAGACCGGAGAAGATCATCCGGGCTACCCAGAAGAAGATGATGTCATAACCGGTCACCAATACGCTGGTGGGGTAATAGTAATCCAACTCGGGGGTCTTTTCCGGCCAACCCAGGGTAGAGAAGGGCCAAAGGGCGGAGGAGAACCAGGTATCCAGCACATCCTCTTCCTGGCGCATGGCAGCGCCGCACTTGGGGCAGGTATGAACATCTTCTTTGGAGATGATCATCTCACCGCAGGTGTCGCAGTAATAGGCGGGAATCCGATGTCCCCACCAAAGCTGGCGGGAAATACACCAATCGTGTACATTTTCCATCCAGTTCAGATAAGTCTTACCGAAGCGCTCGGGTACAAACTCGGTCTCTTTGCGCTTGATCGCGGCAATAGATTTTTCAGCCAACGGCTGCATCTTGACGAACCATTGCTTGGAGGCCATGGGCTCTACGGTGCAACCACAGCGGTAGCAGGTGCCCACATTATGGGTATGCTCCTCGATCTTAACAAGGTAGCCGCCCTCTTCCAGATCCTTCACGATCTGTTTCCGGGCCTCATAGCGATCCATTCCTTCGTATTTGCCGCCGTTTTCATTGATTTTGGCATTGCCGTCCAGAACCAGAATTTCTTCCAGGTTGTGGCGCTTGCCCACCTCAAAGTCGTTGGGGTCGTGGCAGGGGGTAATTTTCACACAACCGGTACCAAATTCCTTGTCCACATATTCATCGGCTACCACGGGGATCTCCCGATTGACCAAGGGCAGAATCAAAGTTTTACCCACCAGATGGGTGTAACGTTCATCTTCGGGATGAACGGCCACGGCGCTGTCGCCCAGCATAGTCTCGGGCCGGGTGGTGGCAACGGTTACATATTCATCGCTGCCCTTAACGGGGTAGCGGATGTGCCAGAAATGGCCGGGCTGTTCTTCATAGGTAACTTCCGCATCAGAAAGGGCAGTGGTACAGTTGGGGCACCAGTTGATGATCCGGTTGCCCCGATAGATCAGACCCTTTTCGTAAAGGTTGGTAAATACTTCCTTAACAGCCTTGGAACAGCCTTCATCCATGGTAAAGCGCTCCCGATCCCAATCGCAGGAAGAACCTAATTTCTTCAGCTGATTGATGATCCGGTCGCCATACATCTTTTTCCAATCCCAAACCCGTTCCAGGAATTTCTCCCGGCCCAGGTCATAGCGGGTCAGGCCCTCCTCCTTGCGAAGAACCTCCTCTACCTTGATCTGGGTGGCAATGCCGGCGTGGTCAGTGCCGGGGATCCAAAGGGCGTTGAAGCCCTGCATCCGTTTGTAACGGATCAGAATGTCCTGCAAAGTCTCGTCCAGGGCGTGGCCCATATGGAGCTGGCCGGTTACATTCGGGGGCGGGATCACAATGGTAAAGGGCTGTTTGCTTTCATCCGGCTCGGAATGAAAATAGCGGCCCTTCAGCCAGAAATCGTATATTTTATCCTCAAATTCCTGAGGATTATATACCTTTTCCAATTCTTTCATATTCATTCTCCTTCCAAAATAAAAAAACTCGCCTCAAAGAAAACTTTGAGACGAGCATCAAAAAAATACCCGCGGTACCACTCAAATTGCGCAAAAAATGCGCCTCTTGAAAACCGTTACGTGGCTGAAACGGGAAGGGTCTAATAAGAGCAAAATGCTCCGTTCTTCCTTCCGGCTCGGAAACTACAACCCAAAATCCCCGCAGAACGGCTCGCACCACCCGCCGCTTCTCTTGCCTTGGAGATCAAGGACCCTTTTCGTCAACGCCTTTAACAGTTTAAATATAACATAAAGGGAAAGAATTTGTCAATATTATTTTTTCCAGCCCGGCAGGTCGCTGCGGGCAATGGCCCCGAAAAGCTTTTCTGCCAACCCCGGGAACCGCTCCTCCGCTTCTTTCAAAAGATCCTTTGTTTCTTTTCGCATGGAAGTGTGATCCATGGGGCAGGGGTTCTTGATAATGGGGATCCCCAGCCGCTCCACGGTGTTTTCGATCTGCCGCTCGGTCAAATAAATCATGGGTCGGATGGTGCGCACATCCTTCCGGTCCAAATAGGTCACCGGTTGAAAACATCCGATCCGCCCCTCGTAAACCAAATTCATCACCAGGGTTTCAATGGCGTCATCCCGATGATGGCCCAGGGCAATGGTGCGACACCCGGCCTCAATGGCTCCGTCGTGCAGGGATCCCCGCCGCATCTTGGCGCAAAGGGCGCAGGGATTGCTTTCCTGCCGAATATCAAAAACCAGGGGCGCAATATCCGTTTTGCGGATGATCAGGGGCACCTCAAGTTCCTTGCAATAACGTTGCATTTCTTCTATATTAATATTGTCGAACCCTGCATCGATAAAAATTGCCACCAAATCAAAGTGGGCGGGATGATAGCGGGAAAGATGCTTCAGCCCCTGCAACATCAGCATAGAATCCTTCCCACCCGATAGGGCAACGGCTATTTTCTCCTCCGGCCGGATCATGTTAAAATCATCCACCGCCCGGCGAAGATATCCGGAGATCTGCTGCATCCTTCCATCACATCCTTTCTGCAAGATATTTTAAAGGTTTTTTTCTAAAAATGCAAATATTTTTTGTAAATTGAAAGTTAGTAAATCGAAGAAAAACGGAGTAAAAACGAGATATAAAGAGATCGAAAAGAATAAATTGATTTTTTTCGAAAAAGGTGTTGACAAGGCCGTCCGGTTGTATTATAATAACGTGGCAATAAAAAAGAAAGATTTTAAACGGAGGAAAAAACGATGTCTACTTTTATGAAAAAGCAAGAGCAAGTTGCCCGTAAGTGGTACATTGTGGATGCAGCCGATAAGCCCCTGGGCCGTGTTGCAACCCAGATCGCTACCATTCTGATGGGTAAGCATCGCCCTGACTATACTCCCCATGTTGATGGTGGTGATAGCGTAATCGTGCTGAACGCCGCAAAGGTTGTTCTCACCGGCGATAAGCTCAACAAGAAGTTCTACAGATACCATACCGGCCATATCGGCGGTCTGAAGGAGATCAGCTATGGTCGCCTGATGGAAACCAAGCCCGAAAAGGCTATCGAACTGGCTGTTAAGGGTATGCTGCCCAAGAACAAAATCGCTGATAAGGCAATGACCCGTCTGAGAGTATTCTCCGGCGCAGAGCATAACCTGGGCGCTCAGAAGCCCGAAGAATTCGTGAAGTAAGGAGGCCATAAACGATGTATAATAATGAAGCTTATTTCTATGGCACCGGCAGAAGAAAGTCTTCCGTAGCAAGAGTTCGCCTGCTGCCCGGTACCGGCAATATCACCATCAACGGCCGCACTATGGACGAATATTTCGGCCTGGAGACCCTGAAGATGGTAGTTCGTCAGCCCATGGAGCTCACCGGCACTATGGGTAAGTTCGATGTAATCGTGAACGTAGTCGGCGGCGGCGTAAGCGGCCAGGCCGGTGCAATCCGTCACGGAATCACCCGCGCTCTGATCGAGAGCGACGAAACCCTGAAGGCTGTTCTGAAGAAGGCCGGTTTCGTAACCCGCGACCCCAGAATGAAGGAAAGAAAGAAGTACGGCTTGAAAGCTGCTCGTCGTGCTCCCCAGTTCTCCAAGAGATAACTTGCCTTTCTCGAAAGCACTCACTTATGTGGGTGCTTTCTTTTTTGTGTCACGGGGACGGTCTCTTGACACAACTTTTTCTTTCCCTTGACACTTTTTTGAAATCGTGATATGCTTTCAAAAAATAAACGGTGTTAAAGGAGCCTTAAAATGCTTTACGTCAACCAGTTAGATTACCGCCATATCCCGTATTATCATAATGCCGGCCAGGGCGGCCCCCACGAAAATTATAATAATGTGGCCACCTCCGGGTGCGGCCTTTGCTCCCTGTGTATGTTGGTCAACCATCTGACCGGAGAGAACTTGAGTGTAGAAGACTGCGTCAAGCTTTCTGAAACCGTAGGTGGTAATTACGCCATTGGTACCCGGATGATCGTCTTGGGTCCCGTGGCGGCCGAAAAATTCGGGTTGGAATATTCCCTGACCTCTGACGTTTGGGAACTGGTGGAGCATCTGAAGGCGGGTGGCGAAGCCATTGCCCGGGTGGTTAGTGTAAAGGACGGCACCCGCGGAATTTTTACCAAAAGCCGTCATTATATCCAGGTGCCGGGTCTCCGCGGGGAGCAGGTAATGGTGCTGGATCCCTCCTTTAAAGAGGGCAAATACGATGAACCCCTCCGTCAGGGTCTGGTGGAGGTGGATTACCCCTTCGTTTATTGCACCCCTGAGGTGCTCGCTGCAGAACTTGATCCCAACAACCCCGAATTTTATCTCTTTAAAAAGAAAGAACAGCAGTCGAATATCCATGCCCGCTATCCTCAACAAGGCGAGGGCATCGGTAACGGCCTGCGGATCAGCTACCGCTCCGGGCTCAATGCCACCCATTTTGAGGATTTTCTGCAGGAACTTCAAAATGAAGGTTTCACTCTTGGGGCACAAAATACCGTCGGCACCAACCGCTATGCGGAACTGAAGAGCGGGGCGCAAACCCTTTACGTATCCCATACCGCCAAGGAACAGTACCTGCGGCTGGTCTCCGACGACGGCAGCTTCTATCAACCCTTGCCCCGGGCGGAAAACTTAGAAAAACTGGGTAAGACCACCCTTTGGGTAATGCCCTTGGATTATTCCCATCGTGAGGTCACGGACGGTAACGGTATGTGCTTTGTTCTGCAATTGGCAGACGGTCGTTTTCTCATCTGGGACGGCGGCTACGCCCAGGATGCCGCCTCCTTGTACGAATTCCTCTGTGCCCATAACCTGCGCGGTGGTAAGCCGGTCATTGCCGGATGGATCATGACCCATTCACACCGGGATCATTACGGCTGTTTCAAGGCCTTTACCCAAGAGTATGCTGACCAAGTGGAACTGCAATGCTGGATCGCCAACCCGGCACCCCATTGGATGTTCTATCGCTGTAAGGGCTATGATCCCTTCCTGAACAGCGAGGTCTACGACCTCTTGAAGAAGTATCCGGAGGTTCAATTTGTCTGCCCCCATTCCGGGCAAAAATTCTCCTTCTGCGATGCGGAACTGGAGGTGCTGTTTACCTGGGAGGATCACTATCCTCGAGGCGTGAACAATATGAACGATACCTCCTTGGTGCTGCGGCTGAAGGTAGGGGAGAAGACCCTTCTGTTTTTGGGCGATGCGGTGAACGAGAGTAACGATAAAATGTCCGAACGGCTGGGGGCTGCTCTGAAGAGCAATTATATGCAGGTACCCCACCACGGCTACAGCGGTGGTACCGTGGAACTTTATCAGCTGGTTGCGCCTGAATTCGCTTTTTGGCCCACCTCCGATGCAGCCTTCGCCCTGCGCACCACCGGCGAAAAATACAAATGGATCGGCAACGCCCTGGAAAGTAACAAATACCTTTTTGATACCCTCGGCAGGGAGCATTGCATTGTGGCCGACGGCGAACCTCGATCCATCGTGTTGGAATAAATAAATCCCCGCAATGGGTCACATT
>JAZOXD010000358.1:0-2717 GCA_045659565.1 Eubacteriales bacterium
TGCAAATGCTTTTTGAATGCTTCGTTTTAGCTGATTACTCATTCTGAAAAGCCCTCCTTCTTTAATTCTTCTTTGAGCCATTTCAAAGATTTTGATAGCCTGCGATAAACTGCAAAGCGAGATAACCCGGTGATTTTGCAGATAGAGGTAATCGGAAGTTCATTTACGTATCGCAAAAACAGTAGTTCTTGCTCCCCGTTTGGGAGTCTGGAAACGATCGATCGCAGCACCAGTGTATCTACCCATTCTTCCGTTGGGTCAGAAGCTGCTTCGGTTTCAATTTCTTCCATGCTGTCAACGGTTTTTTTCCGAAATTCATCTATGCACAGATTTTTGGCAATTGTATACAAGTACGGCAGTTCTTTCCCATTATCAAAACTCAATCCCTGTCGGTAAAACCGAAGAAAGGCTTCCTGTGTAATATCCTGTGCTAACTGCTTATCGCATAACTTGAAGTAGCAGTAACGGTATATTTTGTCGTATTGTTCTTCAATATCCATGTGCTGTAAAACCTCCCTTCATAATGATTAACGGATTATGGCTGTAAAATGTGCGGCTTAGCCCAAAATTTTCAGACAGCAACCATCCAATACTCTTTTAGTTCCTCCATGGTCGGCGATCTATCCACGTTAATTCAATCCTTCTTCATATGCCAAGTTTTGTGGTGAAAGTTAAGGCGGAGAGGGTAGCCTCTCCGCCTGTTCATTTATTTACTCCCCTTCTTTCCTCTTTCTTCCGTAGAAGGTAGTACCAAAGATACCGCCTCCGCTTACGAACAGAAGAGCAAACCAAAGGTAAAGATTCGTGTTATCACCAGTCTGATCCCCCAGCTTCAGACGGATGGAGCCGTTGGGTTCCCCCCTTGAGGCAGATGGCGTAGGTTTCCGGAACAGACAACACCTGTCGAATGATCTGCCGGCTGTTTTCCTCGCTTTAATGGGGCGGCCAACCGGCAATAGGCCCCACATCGGGATCCTTGGCATATTGATATAAGGCTTTTGCCTCCTGCTCTTGCCAAGGACGCAAGGTCGGCCTATGCGTTTTTAAGTTCGTATTTTCACCACACAAAAGGAATGAAGCGGTATTTCACCCGCTTGCAATAATCTTCATAACCGGGCAATTCTTTTTTCAGCAATTGTTCTTCGCCCCGAATCCGAAAAAGAATCAAAACGGGATAATGTAAAAAGATGAAAAAGGACCACCAGGAGCCCAGCACCAAAGGCATCATCAGAAAAAGCAACACCGTTGCCGCATACATCGGGTGGCGCACCACCCCATAAAGCCCGGTATCCACTACCTTTTGTCCCTCTTCCACCCGAACGGTGCGGGAAAGGTATGCATTTTCCCGCATTACTTCGGCATAAAGGCCGTAGGCGCCCAGAAACAGAAGGGCGGCAATGATCACCACTGCCTCCGGCATTCTTGACCATCCAAATCGAAAATCAAGGCCCGCCACCACAAAGCCGGCCACGAATCCCAATGCCGAAAGGGCTACCACGCTCTTTTGGCTTTTTTCCTTTTCCTTGGAATCCAGCCGTTTTTTCAAAAGTTCCGGGGCCTTTAAAAACAGCACGATCCCCAAAACCAAGATGGGCACAAACAAAAGTCCCACAAAAAGCCAGCCCTTGAGAAAGCCGAAGGTTCCCGCCGGAAGAAAGAGCAACACGCCCACCAAAGCCAGGCCGCAAACAAATTTGGTTAACGCTTGCAATAAAAGTTTCATTTTTTCTCTCCTTTTTTTCGGGCATAAGCCAGAGTTTGCTTCAAAGCGCTTTCTTTTTCAATGCCCGCCAGACGCAGCTTATGGGCATAGGCCAGAAAATCGGTAAAATCCGGACAAGGCTGAAGCCCCGCCGCAATCAGATCCTTGCCCATCACATAGGGACGGGCCATATAGTCCCGGAACAGGGCAAGCCGCTTGGCCAGAAAAACTTCCTGATCAGGGCATTCCTCAAAAACAGTTTTGCCCCGCTTATCAGCGGCAGCCAAGGCCAGAAGCCCCTCCGGATCCACCGACTGATCGAACAGCCGGTTGGTGGATTTCACCGAAGCCTGCGCCCCTGCCAACACATTGGGCTTCATATGGAATTCTGCCAGGTTCAGAACATATTGGATCAGCCCCCCTTCGTTGGTGAGCCGCTTCATAAAGGATTTAACCAAGGGCAGGCCGGCGGTTTCGTGACCATAGGCGTGAATCACACCATTGATCCTTTCGGTGGTAACCGCCTTGCCGAAATCGTGGCAAAGAGCAGCCAGCATCAGCCCCAAAGGATCCTTGGCCCGTTCCCGCAAAGCGGCCGCCCGGTCCAGCACCAGCATGGTATGGTTCCAAACATCCCCTTCCGGGTGATGTTTGGGGTTTTGCTCCACGCCGATCAAAGCCTCCAGTTCCGGGAACCAAAGCGCCAGTTGATCGGTCTCCCTTAAAATCCCAAAGAAAACCGAAGGCTTCTCCGCCTTCAGAAGAGCCTTTTCCAGCTCGCCCATTATGCGCTCCTTGGGCAGGGCCTCCAGGCTCATTTTTTTAAAGATCTCCGCCGTTTCCGGCGCCAATCGATAATCAAACCGGGCGGCGAACTGGGCCCCCCGCAGCACCCGCAACGGATCCTCTGCAAAGGTGGCATCGTTTACGTGGCGTAAGATTTTTTGCTCCAGATCCCCTTGGCCGTTGAATTCATCCACAATCCGCCCGCTCAACACCTCCTGCATCAAGGCAT
>JAZOXD010000359.1:0-5142 GCA_045659565.1 Eubacteriales bacterium
GAATATATCCTGAATCGCTTAGAGGATATCGAGCTTCTGGAAAAAGAAATCAAGGAGCTGGAGAGTATCCTGAAGAGCAAGACCAAGGTTTATAAACTGATCGAGAACGATTTGAAGCGGGTGAAAAAGCAATATCCGGCCGAGCGTAAGACCGAGTTGGTTTATGAAGATCAGGCAGAAGAAATCAACGAGGACGACCATATTGAGGATTATGCTGTCACCTACTTCCTGTCCAAGGAAGGTTATTTCAAGAAGATCACTCCCCAATCCCTGCGGATGAGCAGCGCCCAGAAATACAAGGACGGCGATGATCTGAATCAGGCCGTTGAAAGTACCAACAAGGCAGAATTGATCTTCTTTACCACCGCGGGCAATGCTTATAAAGCCCACGGCTATGATTTTGAGGATACCAAGGCCAGCCTTTTAGGAGATTATCTGCCCGCCAAGTTGGAGATGGAGCAGGACGAGAGCGTTTGCGCCATGGCGGTAACCACCGACCACAGCGGCGATTTGGTGTTCTTCTTTGAAAACGGCAAGGGCGCTCGGGTTCCCCTTTCGGCCTATAAGACCGTTTCCAACCGCAGACGGTTGGTCAATGCCATGAGCAACAAATCCCCCTTCGTGGCCTTGTTCCAGATTCAGGGCGAAACCGACTTTATGCTCATGGCGGAAAACCGCAAGGCGTTGGTGGTGAATTCCGTATTGATTCCCGTGAAGACCACCAAATCCACTCAGGGTGTTTCCGTGATGACCCAGAAGGCCAAGCATTATCTGGCAGAAGCCAAAATGCTGGAGGGCACCGGGCTGAAGAGTGTTTCTTATTACCGCACCAAAAACATCCCCGCCGTGGGGCATTTGTTACGGGATGCGGATATTGAAAACGAAAACCAAGTAACCTTTGAATAAAAAAGGTTCCCAAGGGCGACCCTTCGCAAAGAAGAATCGGTTTTGAGAGCATCTTTTCCACCCAAACACAATGAAAAAATCCCGTAATGCGTCAGCATTGCGGGATTTTTGTCGTTGCGCCTGAACGAAAAATCTGTATCTCAAAACTACTTTGTACCTTAAAATTCAATCTTTTGGATGGAAAACAAGGCACAAAATGCGAGGCAGCCTGTCGGATGGCGAGCATTTTTAACACAGTTTTACGCCAAAAGCTTGGATTTTAAGGCGGTTATTCCTTACGAAGGGTCGCCCAAGACGGGAACCTTTTTTTATTTAGAAAATTTCAATGTGATCAGTTCGAAATTTTTAACCGGGAAAGAAACGGTGCCGTTTACCAGGGGCAATTGTGCCAGTTCTTTTTCCTCCAGATCACAAAGAACTGCTTTTTTGAAATTTGCAGGAACGGATACGGTGACGTTGCCGCGGCTGTCAAAGGCTTCATAAAGCCGCACCACCATTCCATCGCCTTTCTCCGCTTTTTTCACCGTTTCCACAACCACGTTTTCACTATCGCAGGAAACCAAGGAAAAGGTAGCGGGCAAGGTCCCCTGCCCTGCTCCGGCGGGAACCGCCTGCAAGGGCTGATTTAAAGCATAGGCTTCGCGAATCACGCCGGCTTCATACAAAGAACCCTGATGGGGCAGTAAGGAATAGGTGAACAGATGCTCCCCTTCGTCGGCGTGAGGATTGGGCGAGGAGGGACATCTCAGCAAAGAAAGGCTCAAGGTGGAGCCTACGGCATCGTAGCCGTATTTACAATCATTCAGCAGGCTGACCCCATAATTATACTCCGAAAGATCGGCCCATTTATGAGCGCAAACTTCAAATTTAGCCTGATCCCAGGAAGTATTGGAATGAGTGGGGCGATAGACGTGGCCGAATTGGATCTCGTAAGCTGCCCGCTCAGTATGAACGTTCAAGGGGAAGGCGGCCTTTAAAAGATGGTGCTTTTCGTGCCAATTGATCTTCGTTTCAAAATCGATCCGGCGGTTTTGGGAATAAAGCCACAGATTCTGGCAGATGCGGGAATCCAGATAATCCCGCTCAATGGCGAAGCCTGCCCGGCTGCCATCATTAATGAGACGAATTACCGCCGGAGTATCCAGCACGTATTTTTTTGTTTTATAGGTATTTTCCAGTTCCCAGGCATCATATCTGCTGGGATGATCTTCGAAGACCTGCAGTTCGTTACCGAACTGATCCGACAGGAATACTTCCCGCTCGGCCTCTTTATCCCAAAGCGAACGAATACGGCCGGCAGGATCCAATTGCAGGAGGTAATAGGGAGATTCGGCTGTGAGCCCTTCCACCGTTACGGCATTTTTTACCGTAGGTGCATCCACTACTTTCCAGCCGAAGGAAGGAATCGTTTCCTGCAATTCCACCGTTTGGCCATCCAACTGCACCGGCCCTTTGGAGGGATGGCCCAAGGCATTATAGACCAGCCAGCCCTCTCCCTTGACCCGATCGGAAAGGGATTGCAGTTTACTGCCGATGATTTCGCTACAATCGGCTTCAATTTTAGTATAATCGGCGGCGGTTCCTTCATAGACCTCTTCAATGGAGGAGCCGGGCAGGATATCGTGGAACTGGTTATGGAGAACCTTACGCCAGATGCCGTTCAGACGTGATTGATCATAAGCTCCATCAAAGAACAGATCCGCATAGGACAAGGCCTCTGCCTTTTGGAGCCATTGCTCCGATTTACGGTTACCCCGCTTATTGGCGGCCATAGTGGTATAGGTTCCCCGATGGAATTCCAGATAGAGTTCTCCCACCCATTTAGGGGTACGGCGGAGCTTTTTGCAATTTTTGAGTAATTCTGTTTCGATATCCTCCAGATAGGGAACCAGAAAATCCATTTTGGTGACCGGCAGACCGGGAATTCCCCGTTGCAAGCGGCGCTGTTTTTCCAGCATTTCACGGGTAGGGCCACCGCCACCGTCGCCGAAGCCGAAGGTAAGCAAGGTATTCTCGTTATATTCCTTTTGCCGATAGCGGTTCCAGGCGCCCATCACGTGGGAGGCATCGATCTTGCCCACGTAGGTGGTTTTATTCCGCGGTTCCATTCCCTTTTCGCTTTTTTGAGCGGTGATGAAATTGGTTAAGATCTCGGTGCCGTCGATGCCCTGCCAATAGAAGGTGTCGTAGGGCATCGTATTGGTATCGTTCCAGCTGATCTTGGAGGTAACGAAATAATCGATACCGGATTTTTTGAGGATCTGGGGCAGAGCGCCACTATAGCCGAACACATCCGGCAAAAAGAGAACCTTATTTTCCTTACCAAATTCCCGACGGAAGAATTCCTTGCCCTGCAAAATCTGGCGAACGAAACTTTCGCCGCCGGTCAGGTTACAATCCGCCTCCAGCCACATAGCCCCTTCCGGCTCCCAGCGGCCTTTTGCCACCAGTTCCTTGAGTTCTTCGTATTTTTCCGGCGCTTCTTCCTTTAAATAACGATAAAGTTCCGGCTGAGAAAGGGTGAATTGATATTCGGGATACTTGTCCATCAACGCCTTGGCGGTGGCGAAGCTACGCTGGATCTTTTCCCGGGTTTGATTACGGGCCCATTGCCATTCTACGTCGATATGGGTATGGCCGATGCAGTGAACCACCGGCTTGCCCTCGGGAGAGCAGATCTTTTGATAAAATTCTTCTTCCAGGAAGGCCCGAGCGGCATCCACACTATCATAAAATTCCGGGCTGTTCAACCGGCGCAGATCCAGAAGATTGCAGGCCTGCTCAAGAGCAGAGAGGATCTGCCGGTATTCCCGGCTGTTTTCGTTCAGGAACTCCAAGGCTTCCAGGGGGGTGAGGATATCAAAATACAATGCATCGGTTTGCCGATCCACCTTGATTACCTGATTTTGAACGAAGACGGGTTGCTCCGCAATGCCGGTATAGAAATAATTGAGCATTTCATAATCTGTGGCAGGTTCCAAAAAGGCTTCGGTATGGTTCACGTCCAGACCCTGGACCATTTCGCCGTTCAGGTATAATAACCCCTGGGGGTTGGTGCCGTCCCAGCCTTTAAGACCGGTATTGACGGAGAGTAGATAAAAGCAACGCTCCGCTGCGGGTGGAGTTTGGAAACGGCCTCGGAGCCAATAATGCTTATGAGCGCCCTGCAAGTAGGACAGACGTTGCCAGCCGGTCTCCGGCGGAATATGGCCTTTTTTATAGCCGCACTCCACCCCTTCGGTTTCAAAGGAGGAAATTACGGTGCGGGACGTCTTTAATAATATGGATGCGGTTTGTTGGATTTTGTCGATTGGATTCATTTTGATCACCTCAATTTAAATTTTAATATGGTTCCGGTTGAATTTCTACTTGTATTATGATATTATAACGATGGTATTGTGACTTTTTGAGGTGATGACGAATGGAACCCAAGCTGCTGACCGCGGAACGGTTCGTGGATATGCGTACCGGCTGTATGTATCGCTATGTTCTGAGCGATACCGAATACTTTCGCCCCCATTACCACGATTACTTTGAAATCTTTTTGGTTTTGGAGGGGAATGCCCGGCATCTGATCAACGGAGTAGAGCAGCCTTTGGCACCTCGGGATCTGGTTTTGATCCGCCCCCGAGATACCCACGACTACGTCAGCGAAAAGGGCCACCCTTATTCTATGCTGAACATTACCTTTACGAAGGAGACTATGGAAGAGATCCTATCCTTTTTAGGAGAGGGATTCCCCGCAGAGGAACTGCTCCATTCGCCGCTGCCCCAAACCGTAAGGCTTTCCACGGGGGAGTTTTCAGGACTGAATTCCCGAATGCAAACCATCCGCGCCATTCCGTTGGAGAATGCAAACCAGTTAAAAACCGCCTTGCGGATTTTAATCTTTGATCTTCTGACCAAGTATTTTTCCTCCCCCATCCGTCGGAACGATACGGTACCCTCCTGGCTGGAGGAGCTATGCAGGCAAATGCGGCTGGAGGGCAACTTTATCGAGGGCAGCGAACGGCTTTTTGCTCTAACGGACAAAAGCCGGGAACACGTTTGCAGGAGCATGAAAAAGCATATGGGGCAGACCGTGACGGAATTTATCAACGGGTTGCGGTTGAATTACGTTGCCCACATGCTGAAAAACAGCAATCATACTGTTACCGAGATCATCTTTGAAAGTGGATTTAATAATATCAGCTGGGCCAGTGCCCTTTTTAAAAAGAAATACGGCGTGACGATGAA
>JAZOXD010000360.1:0-5456 GCA_045659565.1 Eubacteriales bacterium
GCGCCGGCCACGCCGGTGTTAACGATCCATTGGGGTTGATAACGTAAGATCATCGCCTCGGCACAGATGGCGGCAAACACCTTGCCCACCCCCGAGGTGGCAACCACCACCTCTTGACCCTGCCACAGGCCCTTCACAAAAGAAACCCCGCTGATTATAGTTTCTTCCGCATTTTGCAATTCTTTTTTTATGGCGGCTGTTTCAATTTCCATTGCGCCGATAATTCCGATCATTCCCAATTCTCCTTTTTAATATTCAGTCGGTCCACCAGGGTTACGCCGTTTTCCCGCGCAAAGGCTTTAAATCGGGCAATTTCTTCCCTATTGGCGGCATCTTCCGCCTTATGAGCGTCCAACCCCAAAATACATTGGCACCCTTCTTCTGCGGCGATTTCAAAAAAGCGGTTGCAGGGGTAAGCACCCTTGTTCCGCACCCCTTGAAAGTTGATCTCCAGGGGCAAGCCCAGGGCTTTGGCATTTTGGCAAAGGCGGCGCATATGACGGCGGTAAACGGCTTCTTCCCCAACAAAATTCAATACGTCGGGGTGGGCCAGATATAAAAACTTGCCCGTTGCCATCCCCTCGCTGACCTGATCCACGTATAAAGCCAGGCGATTTTCATCGGCGGTTGGGGTAAAGGTATGCACCGGGTTATCGTATTCATCATTGAGAAAATGTTGGCCCAAAATCAGGTATTCTACCCCCGCATTTTGGCGAAGCATCTCCAGAAAGGAAGGCCAAAGGCCGGGGTAATACTCTGCCTCTAACCCGCAGAGCACTTCCATTTTCCCTTGGTAGCGCTTTTTCAAAAGATGAATGGATTCAATATATTTAGGAAGAACTTCCGTGCTCATCCGGGATTTGGAGAAAAAACCTTCGGGGAAAGGCCAGGGAGCGTGGTCCGCAAATCCATAGACCTGAAAGCCCGCTTGGTAAGCGTTTTGGGCATATTCCCATTCACTTCCGTAAGCGTGATGGCAACGAAACGAGTGGGTGTGATAATTGGCAATCATTGAAAAAACTCCTTATTGATTAAACTAATGATATTTTAACACGAAGGGATGCAATTTTCAACAAAAAAAGATCCTGCTTTACAGCAGGATCTCATCGTTATCGTTAGCGGTATAAACGGGGAAGGAAAAATCGTTTTCCATTGCCCGAATGGCCTGCAGTTTTTCCCCTGTTGCCAGGTTGCTGACATGGTTGAAGCACCATTGCTTGGTTTTACATTGCTCCATATAGGGGCGAACCGCATCGGCGTTAAAGTGCGCCAGTTCGCAGATCACCAGGTCCGTTTCCTCCTCCAGGGCCACCTTGGGGAAATCATCTGCCCGCAACCCGCGGGAAAGATCCCCGCAGAACACCACCCGCTTTCCCTCTGCTTCCAGCAAGATCGCATGGGAATCCTCTGTGTGCGCGGTGGGGATATAAGTGATTTTCACGTTTTCGTCCCGAAACACTTCCCCCGCCTTGGCAATGCGAAGGGGCAGACGGTCTTCGGGGTAGGGCTCCTTGCCCATAACAGCGTTGATTAACTGAATCATCCCATCTTTCACCTTTTCATCGGTAAGATAGGTAACCCAGGAGGCCTCTTTATGATACCAGGCCGCCAGGTGCAAAAGGGGCACCAGGCCCAGGGTATGGTCCCCGTGCAAATGGGTGGTGAATACCCCCTTGATGGGGTTTAAGCCCGCCCGATCCTCCACGGAGTTCCAGCGTTCCAACAACTGTTCCATTACGGGAGAACCCCCGTCGATCAGGTATGCGGCGTCCCCGATCTCCACCAGCATAGAAGTACAATTCCGCCCGGGGACAGGCACCCCGTGGCCGGACCCTAAAAACGTGATTTTCATACTCTTCATCTCCTTTTTGAAAATTATATTCTTTCAAGCATTTTTTGTCAAGAAATGCAGGAACAATCCCGATCCTTTTTTACCCCGCGCAACCGCTTTTTTCGATATTGGAGAGGGGTTTGCCCGGTGGCACTTTTGAATTGCCGAAAAAATGCCGTGGCGCCGGGGTACCCGATGGCAACGGCGATTTCTGTGGCAGAAAGGTTGGTTTCCAAAAGCAGGCGCTTGGCCTCGTTTAGCCGTACCTGTTCTAAATATTGCAGGGGCGAGCAACCCATCTCACGGCGGAAAATGCGCCACAGATAACCTTCTGACAGATGGAGTTGTCGGGCAATTTCAGCGATCCGAAGGGGCTCGTTAAATCGGAAATGGATGAGAGAAAGAGCCGCCTCCACGTAATCCCCTTTTTGCATACGGGGGCTTTGACGGCAATCTTCGATCAGAGAAAGCAGGCGATAAAAAACAGAAAGCAAAGCACATTCGTTGATCTGCTCACAATTTTCAGGTGCAGTCAGTGCGGTCAGGTGTTGCAGGAGATTCGGATCCGTGCGAAAGGAAAAAATCCGATCTCCCTGCAGACCCATCTGTTGCAGGAGTCCCCCCTCACCTTGAAAGGCGACCCAGCAGTGGATCCACGGGGAGGACTCCACCGAAAAGGTGTGCAGGCTATCGGATTGGACCACAAATCCCTGCCCCGCTGTTAGTGGTTGGCCGTTAAACCGCCCTTCCCCTTGAAACACAAAGTGCATCAAGGTATGCCGACGAATCCGCGGTCCGATGGTACAGGGCTTGGGGTGGCTGAAACCGAGTTCTATGATATGCACCCCATCGTCGGCAGGTGCATCGTTGATAAAGCAGGTATAGTTTACGTCTTTTTTTCGATGAAAAAGCATACAATCACCTCGTTTTAATTATAATCAGTATAAAAACTTTAAGGTGGATTGTCAATGTATAAGGCGATATTTTACTATAAAATTAGCGATATTTAAAGAGTAAAAGGAGAGAAATCAGCATTGTTTTAACTTTTCTTTCGCGCTATAATGCTTAAAAAGGAGGTATGACTATGGAATCAAGAATCATCTGGAAGAACGGCAGCCCGTTCATCGAGATCAACGGCAAAGACTATCTGCCGGCGGCGGCACGTTCTTTTCGCCCCACCCCCGCCAACGTTTCGCTTTTTTACCGTAACGGGCTTCGCTTGTTTCAAGTACAGTGCGGCGGCATCAAAAATCGACTGGGGGTGCCCTATTCGTTGTACGGCGGATGCTGGGTGGGGGATCATACCTATGATTTTTCTGCCCTGGATGCCCAGATGGAGATGTTCTGCCGCTTTGCACCGGAAGGATACTTTATGCCCATGGCCATTCTGGATATGCCGGAATGGTGGATGGAACAGCATCACAGCGAAATCAACAGTTTCTGGCAACCGGGCGAGGCCTCTTTGATGGAGGAATGGGTGGAGGAAGCCAGCGATTATCTGCAGGCCTTTTTGCGCCATTGCGAGGAAAAGTGGGGCGGGCGGGTCTTTGCCTATAGTTTTTCCGCAGGACGCACCACAGAATGGTTCGATACCTTCGGTACCACCCCACGGAAGGTGGCGGCTTATGGTAAAACCCCGGTCCCCACAAAGGAGGACCTTGCCAAAAAGGATCTTTACGAAAACGACTCTCCCGAATACCAATACCTGCGCTTTTGCAGTACCCTGGTTCCGACATTGATCCGTCGGTTTACTGCAGCCGCCCGGGAGGTGGTGGTCAAGAAGCCGATGGGCATCTTTTACGGTTATTGTTGCCTGCCGAAGGGCTGGCAGAATCAGAGGACAGGAAGCAACGGCTACGAAGCCGTGTGGAGCGACGACGGACTGGATCTGATCTTTTCCCCCGCCGCTTACTATCAAAACCGTCTTGCGGATGGAGTGAGCACCTATCAGGTGGCGGTGGATTCCTTGCCCTTGCATGGCAAGGTCTACCTGCACGAGATCGACCATCGCACCCATCTTGCCCGCTATCCGCTGGAAAACGGAATGGTTCTGCAATGTGATTATGAGAATGAAGAGGAAACGATCCGCGTTTTACGACGGGAGCTTTGCGCCGCGGCTTGCAAGGGAGCCTCCCATTGGTGGTTCGATTTCTTCGGCGGCTATTACGCCACCCCCGGCTACGAAGCCGAATTGAAGCGGGAGATGGAGATTTTAGAACGGCTTTCCAAGGTGGAGCGCTGCAGTGTTTCGGAAATTGCCGTTTTTGTGGACCCCACCTCCTTTATGCACATGAACGATAATGGGCATTTCACCCTCGATCTGGTGGAATATAACCGCAATTCCCTTCACGAATGTGGTGCGCCCTTCGATTTTTTCAACCTGAAGGATCTGCCCAGAGTACAAAAAGACCAATATAAAATGTTTGTGTTTTTGAATGCTCTGGAGATCGATCAAACCACCAAAGAGACGATTAAAAAACTAAAGGACCGCACCCTGGTCTGGCTATACGCGCCCAATTATTTCAGCGGCGGTGCCGGGGAGGTCTGCGGCATCAGGATTGCCCCCGCCAAGGGCGGGAAGATTCTTTGGGGCAAGGAGCAATTCGGTTTTTCCGAACCGATCACTCCGCAATTTGCCGTCTGCGACGAGGAGGCGGAGGTCTTTGCTCGTTATGCGGACGGAACCCCCGCCTGCGCCCGTAAAGGGAAGGAAGTCTATTTAGCCGCAGGCAAGGTACCCGCTGCTCTATGGCGGGAACTGGCACGGCAGTCCGGCGTTCATATCTATGCCGAAACCCCCGGTGCCCTCTATATGGATTCCCGCTTTATTGCCCGCCAGACCATGCACGAAACAGAGCCCGAGCTGAGCCTGCCCTTTGATTGTGAACTGGAGGAACTCTTTGACGGAGGCATCTACCGCACCCAAAACAAAAAGCTCCGTTATTCCGCACCCAACGGTGAAACCAAACTGTTTTTAATCAAAAAATAGAAAAGAAAAACCTGTGCAGAAAAATCTGCACAGGTTTTTACTGTTATCAAGAGTTTTTACATTTGATCTTCTTCCGCAGGCGGTGTTACGCTTTCTTCAACGATCGGTTCTTCGACCACGGCTTCGGCGGGCGCTTCTGCCGGTTCGTCGGCCGTTTCCAAAATCGGTTCGGCTTCGGGCTGCTCCAAGGGTTCGCCCTTCATCAGCCGATCAAATTCCGCGCCGGAAAGACGGTCACGCTCCAACAGCATCTCGGCAATGGTGCGAACCTCGGCCTCGTGTTCCGAAAGAATCTTTTCGGCCTTGGCATAGGCTTCTTCGATGATATTTTTGATCTCGTCATCGATCATTGCTGCCACATGCTCGGAATAATCGCGCTGGGTAGCCAGATCGCGGCCGATAAAGACTTCATTGCTTTCGCTACCGTAGAGGATGGGGCCGATGCGGTCGCTCATACCGTATTTGGTAACCATCTGGCGAGCGATACTTGTGGCACGCTGAATATCGTTGGAAGCACCGGTAGAGATATCATCCAGGTACAGTTTTTCGCTGACCCGACCGCCCAACAGGCTGACAATCTGCTCAAACATTCCGTTTTTGGTGGAATAGGACACATCCTCCTGGGGCAGATGCAGG
>JAZOXD010000361.1:0-6012 GCA_045659565.1 Eubacteriales bacterium
TCCAATAGCCCGTGTAATTATATTTTTATTAGGATGAGTTTTTGCTTGGCGAAGCGTAATATGTCCGCTGTCCACTAACTGCTGTACCGCAGAGTGGTCTTTAGTAATCTGTGTAATATTACCGTTGGTAATATGATAGCCACGACTATCGCCAATATTAGCAAAATAACAATGATTCTCATCCGCGATTGCTAAAACCATTGTCGTGCCCATACCAGAAAGTTCTGAATCTTCTTCTGCGGCAGAAAAAACATTATCGTTACTCTCTGCCGTGATTTTTTCAAATAGTTTTTTGGGTTTTGTATTGCCGCGGTTATTCCATATGGACCGCGCAGTGTCTCTGGCAATATTACTGGCATAACTGCCGCCGTTTACGCCACCCATACCGTCGCACACAACGGCAAAGCAAGCGCCATTATCCGGTTCGGAACACCAAAATGCGTCCTGATTTTCGGAGCGATGTAAGCCGATATGGCTACTGCCCACTGTTTTCACTGGTATCATCCTCCTTCTTCGAATGTTGATGCCGAAGCTGACCGCAAGAGGCAGAAATGTCGCTCCCCAAGGTTCTGCGGATCGTTGCATTTAGGCCATTATCGATCAAGGCTTTTTGAAAACTATAGATTCCTTCTCTATTCGGTGCTTTGAAAACACCATTTTCTATGGGATTTACCGGAATCAAATTAATATGACAAAGCATACCTTTCAGCAGATGAGATAACCTTTCTGCATCCTGTTTGCTATCATTAACTCCTTTAATAACTGCATATTCAAATGAGATTCTGCGGCCGGTCACAGCCTGATACGATCTGCAAGCTTCAATTAAATCCTTAAGATGATATTTGCGATTGATCGGCATGGTTCTATTCCGGATCTCATCAGTGGTTGCGTGCAGAGAGATTGATAATGTAATTGGAAGGTTTTCCTTTGCCAATTTCATAATTCCCGGAATAAGGCCACAGGTGGAAAGTGAAATATGGCGATAGCCGATATTAATCCCCTCGGGATCATTGACATTTTTCAAAAAACGGATCACATTATCATAATTATCCAGCGGTTCACCGATTCCCATCATTACAATATTACTGATGCGGCAGCCGAGGTCTTTTTGGACCTTCAAAATTTGATCCAGAATCTCACCGGCACTTAAAGAACGAACCAAACCATTCTTGGTGGATTGACAAAACCCACAACCCATTCTGCATCCAACCTGGCAAGAAATACAGACAGAATAGCCATGATTATACTTCATTGCAACTGTTTCGATCAAGTGACCATCTTCCAGTTGAAACAAATATTTTACGGTTTCATCCAATTTGGAACAGAATTTTTTATAGATCATAAGGTCTGTAATCTTTGCATCACTGCGTAAAGCCTCACGCAGTGATGTGGGCAAATCAGACATTTCATCAAAGGAAGATACCCCTCGATGCAGCCAGCGAAAAATCTGTTTGCTGCGAAAAGCAGGCTGCTTAAGTTCCGATATGTATACGGAAAGTTCTTCTCTTGTGAGTGATTTCAAATCTTTTTTCAAAGCTTAACCTTTCTTAATCAACGCAATATAGAATCCATCCTCACCGCCCGAAGGCATATAAACACGTTCCTCTAATAATTGAAAGTGAGGATTATCCTTAAGCGCAGACAAAATCAATTCGCTATTTTCACGGCGGTCAATCGTACAAGTAGAATAAACCAACAATCCGCCGCATTTCAAATATCGCAATCCGTTTTCAAGAATCCTACTTTGCACATCAACAAAATCGGCAGATTGATATTTTTTATATTTTATATCCGGCTTTTTCCCCATTATACCAAGGCCACTGCACGGAACATCGCATAGTACAAAATCGGCAGTTTCAACATCTTGCGCAACAAATTCTGTTGCATTGCGCAAACTCATGCGAACATTATGTAAACCTAAACGATGGATGCTTCGCTTCATATTTTCAACCTTGTGGGTATGGATATCAAATGCAGTTACATTTCGCTTAGGATCAGAAGCAAGTATAAATGTTTTACCACCAGGTGCGGCACAAAGATCCATAATATTAACAGCACCCTCCGGGCAAAGCATCGCAGCTTCAGCAGAATGACGCCCAACAATATGGTACCAACCATTTTGGTATGCAAGAGAATCTTCTACCGAAAATCCGGATTCAGCAACATATAGATTCGTGATCTCTGTTTTAGAAATATGAATTCCTTCCTCTATCATTAATTCCATAAAAGAATCAACGGAACCCTTTTGCGGATTGCGGTATAAATAAATCTTCTCATTTCGGTTAAATAGGCCTTCCATCATCGAAACAAAAGCTTCTTTGCCATATTGTTCCAACAAAAGGTCCACTAATTCCGGAGCGATTGAATAACGAACCGAATAATCAGTTTTTTTCAACAGCATCAGTTCATCACGCCGTTCTGCGCAATTGCGCAGGATTGCATTACAAAATCCTGCTGCGCCAAAAAGACGGTTTTGCTTTAAAAGTCCAACAGTCGTATTGCAGGCTGCAGAAGGCGGTATTTCCATATAGAACATCTGATAGATGCCCATTCGTAATGCAGTTACAACCTCAACACTTAACTCGTTTTGTGCACGTTTGCTGGTTTTAGAAATATAATGATCTAATGTCAGCTTACGCTCAATTACGCCATACACTAACGAAGTGATAAAGCGCCGATCTCTGATATCCGAAACCCTGCGCAACGTATTTTTTAACGCAAGATTAGGAAAGGTTGCATTTTTTTCCCAATCTACAAGTAAATCATAAGCGATTTTACGCGGTGTAATCATCGGCGATTCCTCGAACGGTTCAACATAATCAGCAACTGCCATAAGGCGGTGACAGCTGATGCAACATAGGTCATGGCTGCGGCAGACAACACACGACGAACCCCCTTAACATCTTGTTGAGTAAAGCTATTATTTTCAATCACTTTAACAGCTCTGGCAGATGCATTGAACTCCACGGGAAGCGTTATGAGTTGGAAGAAGAACAAGATTGCATAGCATAGAATAACCAGATTAAAAAACACCACACCCAAAGAGGATTGAGAATTAATCGCAATTCCTGCAATCATCAAGATATACAGCAGTTTTGAACTAAAATTTGTGATCCCAACCACAGCGCTTCGAACCTTAATGGGAAAATAACCAATTGAATGCTGAATAGCATGGCCACATTCGTGTGCAGCTATTCCAATGGAAGCAATACTTGTTCCGTTGTATACATCATTCGAAAGAGCCACAATACGCTTTGTGGGATCAAAGTGGTCAGTAAGATTCCCCGCAACACATACTACATTCACATCGTAAATGCCGGCATTACGCAGAATCTTTTCGCACATCTGTGCCCCGGTCATGGCACGAGAATTATTCATTGTGCTATTCTTCGAATAAGTGGATTTTAATCGAAACTGAACCAAAAGACTCAGAATCACCACCGGAAGCATAACATAGATTCCTAGATAATAGTTATAAAAGATCGTTAACACTCCTTTATTTCAAACGATCCCCGGGCACTAACTTTGCGCCACAGGCATAGGAATAGGCATCGGTTTTATTCTTTCCCTGCTTTTGAATCATTTTGATCAAAATACAATTTTGATCGCCACAGGCAACCGATATTCCATCTGATGAAACAGCAGTTATTGTGCCGGGAGCCGCAGAGGATTCGCCGCCAAGAAAAGCTTCGTGAATCTTCAAGCGGTAATCACCGCAATCCAAAAAAGCACCGGGTGAAGGATTCAACCCCATAATCAGATTGCGAATTTTCAGGGCAGGTTGAAGAAAATCAATGGCACCTTCAGCCTTGGTAATCATGGGTGAATAGGTGGCTTCGTCATCGTTTTGTTTTTGATAAACAGCCGTTCCGTCTATAATTTGACGAATTGCAACAATCAAAGCCTTTGCACCGAGTTCAGCTAACCGATCAAAAACCGTTCCAGCAGTGTCTTCCGGACAAATCGGAGTAGAAACCCCATAAATCATATCCCCTGTATCCAGTCCTTTTTCCATTTTCATAATGGTCACACCGGTTTCCTTTTCGCCGTTCATAACAGCGCGCTGAATAGGGGCCGCACCTCTATATTTGGGCAGCAAAGAGCCGTGTACATTGATACACCCATAACGGGGGTAATTTAAAATATATTTCGGCAAGATCCGTCCATAAGCAGCAACCACAATCAAATCAGGTTTAGTTTCATCAAGAACTGCTTGAAAAGCGCCATCTTTCAACATTAAGGGTTGCCAACAGGGAATTCCTTTTTCCAAAGCAAATACCTTTACGGGAGGCGGTAAAGTTTTGCCGCCTCTCCCCTTGGGACGGTCCGGCTGAGTTACCACGCCAACCAATTGGCAATTTTCATAAATAGCCGAACAGGAATTCACTGCAAAATCCGGCGTTCCCATAAACAATACACGCAAGTTATTCATCATCAAAAACCTCTTTCCCGATCATCGGGATCGTGATTCCGTTTAAATGATCAAATTCATGCTGCAAGCAACGGGCATTAAAATCATCGGCAGAAAATTCGAAGAACTCTCCCTTTTCATTTTGGGCACGCATTTTGATTTTATGAGCACGAACAATATGGAAAGTTCTTCCCGGAAAGGAGAGACAACCCTCATAATATTTATCATTTTTACCGGAAGATGAAATGATTTCAGGGTTAATAAAAACCTTATATTCACCCGTTTCAGGCTCAACATCTGCCAAAAAGATTCGTCTTAATACCCCAACCTGGGGCGCTGCAAGACCTGCACCGGCTTCCTTTTTTAAAGTTTCACGCATATCCTGGATTAAGGCAGCTAATTTATCATCGAATTCCGTTACCGGACGGGATTTCTTTCCAAGAAATTCCATATCATTCTTAACAACATTTCTAAGAGCCATTTAAAACACCTCAAATAAACTGGATTGGATTCATATTATACGTGACCCGTACCCCATAAGGAAGTGTCATTCCCTGGGATTCGCGGATCAAATTACGTAATTTGGTTGAGTTTTTGCATTTGATGAGCATCTGCATCCGATGTTTGCCCTTAAAAGTTCCAATCTTTGGAACTACGGGTGAAAGCAAGCGAAGGGGAATATCACGATAATCGGTTCCGGCTTTCTCATCAAAAAAACGATAAATTTCTGTCATAGTGGCTGTGACAGACTTTTGTGAAAGCCCTTCAGCGGCAACCAATAAAACATCGCAGAAAGGCGGATAATTTGCAAGTTTACGAAAAGAGATCTCCTGCCGGTAAAACTGAAGATAATCTTGATCCTTGGAAAGAGAAATTACCGGATGTTCCGGGCAATAGGTCTGTATAATCGCCCTTCCCTGTTTACCGCTTCGTCCGGAACGACCGCAAACCTGAGTAAGAAGATTAAAGGTTCGTTCGTTTGCACGGAAATCATTATTATACAGGGACATATCCGCCTGCAATACGCCCACCAAAGTTACATTCGGAAAATCTAATCCCTTAGCAACCATTTGGGTTCCCAACATTACATCATATTTACCTTCCCTGAATTTAGAAAGTAAATCTCCGTAGGAAAGATAGGAATCAACCGTATCCACATCCATCCGAAGAATACGGATGGACGGAAAAAGTTTTTCCAGTTCTTCCTGCACATATTGGGTACCCATCCCCAACATCGAAAGATGAGTGCTACCACAAGTGGGACAAGCTGAATAGGCTTTCAAGTTATAGCCACAATAATGACACATTAAACGGTTATTCGCCTTGTGATATGTCAACGAAATGCCACATCCGGGGCATTTGGCAACTTCACCACAAGAAGAGCACCCCACCACGGAATGCATACCACGTCGATTCAAAAACAAAATAGCTTGTTCCTTGTTCTCTATGGTATCCCTTAAAGCTTCCAGTAATTCATCGCCAATCAGTTTAGAACCTTCGGCAATCATCTCGGTTCGCATATCTACCAGATGAACTTCAGGCAAAGTTGCATTGGAATACCGACGGGTCATCGTATGGAGCAAATAATTTTCTTTTTCTGC
>JAZOXD010000362.1:0-1896 GCA_045659565.1 Eubacteriales bacterium
AAAGACTTGCTTTTTTTGAAAAAGATGGTATCATAGTGTAGTATGGAAGTATAGCTCAGCCGGTTAGAGTACTTGCTTGACATGCAAGGGGTCACAGGTTCGATTCCTGCTACTTCCACCAAAAAATCCCGTTCTTCGGAACGGGATTTTTTTATTCATTGTGAAAGCGGTCTGCCTTTTTTATTGGATGATTTATAAATAGAGAAGCCTTGGCGTTCCACAGAGTTTTTAAGGCTTGGGTCCGGTTTCCAATCGCCGGCAATATGGATGGTAACCGACAGCCCGCATCGGGCGAAATGATCTAAATGAGAATCCATCAAGGGATCATCTATACCCATTTTTCAAAAATGTCTTTGCATATTGAACTAATTTTATTTTTTTATAAAAAAACCGCCGTTCAAAAACGGCGGTTTTTGCATCATTTTCTTTTTTTGAAGATCTTACTGCGGAAGAGGATGAGATTCATTCCCAGGAAGAACAACACCAGGATAATATAGGTGAGCATCGGTTTTTGGGGAGCCAAAGTGGCCAACAACATCATCGGGAAGCCGAAAACAATAGCCGGGAAGTTTTGATACACCATATTATCGGCGGCGGGGGTTTTGAATTCTCCATCGATTTCCCGCAGGAGGATGATGCCGGTGCTGGCGGTGCCGGTGAGCATCCCGAACATCATCAAGAACTGTTCCCGATGGTATGCAGGGAACAGAACGTGGGCGATATAAAGGTTATAGAAGTAGGTAATGACCAGGCCCACCACACCCAAAATCAGGATGATGCCCCAATACCGTTCCAGAATATCCAGGCGGATGGCGGCGATGCCTGCCACCACCATCACGTCGAAGAAGAAATTACTGGTACGGGTCATCAGAAAATCGTTGATATATTCACGTTTGATGATCTTTTTACGGCGCAGGGTGTTCAGCACGATCTTAACGAAGGTAGCGGTGAGCACGCCCAAAAGGAAATTGAAGCCATAAATCACCGAACGCATCCCCGGCAACAGATTGCCCAAAAGAGTCATCAGCAGATAGGCCAGCATATAACCGGCAAAAACCAGTGCGATCTGCACAGTCATTTTATCCATACTGCCCTGCATGGGAATTTCGTTTTCGGCCTGGACCTGTTCAGAGCGAAGAGCCCCTTCCCCTTCGGGATAAATTTCGATCTTTTTCTGCTTTTTCAAAATATTCAAGTGGATCACACCGCCCAATGCGGCGCTCAAAAAGCCCATAGCTGCGATGGTAAGACCAAAGCTTTTGCCGCCGGTAAAACCGAACTGGGTCTCATAGATATTGCCGTAGTTCATTGCCTGGCCGGTACCCTGGCCGTAGCCGAAGGGCAGCAGCAGACCGGCTGCCTGGAAAAATCCGGGCAGTACCAGAGCTACGATCATGGTAAAGCCCATGCCAACCACAGCCTGCACCAGATAAGTGCTGACGGTAGTCACACCGGTATTAAAAATCTCCACGGCACGCTTCTTGGAAAGCTTACCTCCGGTGGTCTTTAAGCTACCGGCAATAAAGCCCAATGCCAAGGTATGGTAGGTGATCATTTCCATGTAAGCATAGCCGTTATTACCAAAGTAGGCAGAGTCAAAGAGCTTTGTACCGCTGACCTTATCATAGATCATGCTGAACACCAGCAAAAGGATACCCGCCAAAACAGATGTAGGGATCAAGGATGCCTCCAAGAAAGGAACACCTTTCTTAAGAGCGTTGGCCACCAACAGGCTAAACAAGAGGATTGCGAAGATATTAAAAAATCCCCATACACTATAGTCCCAAAAAGCTTCCATTCTGAACCTCCGAAGTCAAATTTTTATATCTGTGGTATAGATTCAAATATTTAACCGCATTAAAGCGCTTATCGCTTTGAATCTGATATACCATATCC
>JAZOXD010000363.1:0-3766 GCA_045659565.1 Eubacteriales bacterium
ACAGAAAAGCCGAGCAGAGCGTAACTGCTCTGCTCGGCTGGAGGGGTTTTATATTTTTTGTTTCATCAACCCGTGTTTGTTGCAATAGAGGTACAGAAAACCGCTGCCGCGAAAATTCAGTCTTGTTTCGGCACCCGCTTCGGGATAGAATTTCACAAACTGCACTCTGTCGCCGGTCAGGTATGCAACAAAGGAAATGTAATGCTCTTTGGTCATATCGTGATGAACCGTGATAAAGTGTTCATCTTCTACTTTTTGGATGGTGATACGGTGTGCATCGTCGGTTTCTTCCGCTTCAAGGGGCGGCAAGGTGATGCCGTGGCAACTAACAACCGCATCGCCCACCGAACTGACAATATTATGGCAAATAGGGCAAACGTAAAACTTGGAGCGCAAAATATTGGACGATACGTTTTTATTGATAACGGGGTCGCCGGTCATCAGCTCCATCACCGAGACGGAAAGCGCTTGGCTGAGCGGCTCGATCAAGCTGATATCGGGCAGCCCCTTTGCGGTTTCCCATTTCGATACCGCTTTGCTACTCACACCCAGCCTATCTGCAAGCTCCGTTTGAGTCAGTCCCTTTTTCTCCCGTAAGTTTTTTATCGTTATACCGGTTACATAGGTATCCATTTACTCACATCCTTTGCATAATGATTATACTACGGGGAGCTAAATATCACAACCTACGCTGCGTTGAAAAGCACCCTGCCAAAGAACGGCAAGGTGCCAAAGAATGATTTGTTAGACATATTGGGATTTAACGAATTAAAAGATACCTTTGTTATATTTAATCATAGCTTTGAATCTCATAATAAGCCCTACAACAATACCAACAATCAAAACTGCGGTACCAATTAATGTAAAGATGTTGTTTTCGGTATACAAGGTTACAGCAGACAAGGAGCTGAATATAATTATACCGATGCCAATAATCACAGTCCCCAAGCCCACTTGTTTTCCAAATGGTATTCTATCTTCTTCGGAAACACGGTGCCTATGATACGAATGAAGAGAGGATATGTTTCCTCTCATATTTGAAATTCCAAGAACAATACATAGAACACCTACAAGAAAAGCAACAATATAACTGGTCATGATATAGCCCCCTTCAAATTCAAGTATATCAGTTATCCTGTTTATCCTTTTTGCTGATTATAATAATTGAACCAACAAGCAAGGCAACACCAAGGGTGAAAAATACACATCCAACTACTGTATTCAATTGATTTGCAAAGAAACCAATCATTCCACTGCCTGTCGCACAACAAATCACATGGAATGCCTTTTTCATAGCATCGTTCCTCCAAATTCTTATCTATTGAACTGATTATACCACAGGCACAACAACTTTTCAACGCATACAAAAAATACCCACTCAATGTGAGCGGACAAAAAAATAAAACTCGGTATGTTCATGGTGGAGATAAGCGGGATCGAACCGCTGACCTCTTGAATGCCATTCAAGCGCTCTCCCAGCTGAGCTATACCCCCATGTGGGAGAACATACCGAGTTTTGTTTATTAAGTTATAGGTGGGGTTCAACTTTGAGTGCTTCGCGCTCCCAGCTGAGCTATACCCCCATATTTGGTTGGCGTTTCATCTGAACGCTTGCTTATTATAGCAAAGAGAAATGTATTTGTCAATGGTTTTTTGAAATAAAATTTTTAAATTCTCCATTGAAACCCGGGGCATTACCATATATAATATAATGAGTAATGAAAAATCAGGAGAGATGAGATGAAAAAATTATTGAGCAGCATTGCCGCTATTGGTGCGGTGATCGTATTTGGCATTGTGATTGCGGTTGCCTTTGGCAACACTTCACCTGCCAAAAAATTCATGAAAAAACATCCGTATGTTTTTAGCGAAACCAAAGAGGTTTGGAAAACCAAGCAAGATACTTATACCGAAAATGACGGTTGTGTTTTTCTGGCCTGGCCGGAAACTAAAAATAAAGCCACTGATAAGTTGATTGACGCCTTTATTGAGGAAGGCAAGGCGGCTTATGAAGCAGCAGCAGAGTCTGAAACTGAAAAGGAGAAGGACCAGCGTCGGATTCCTCGCTTGGTGGTGGATTATACGGCCACCCAGGCCGAGAATTATACCGTCATTGACTTGTTCTATGAGTTGGGGCGTTATCAGGCGGACGGCACCGGTGAAACCACTGCTCGGAAAGAAGCTCATTTTTATCTGGATGATCAGGGGGCTGAGCTGGGGTTGGATGCTCTTTTGGGCGAAAATACCGAGAAAAAGCTGGAATTGATGCTACGCAGCAGCGGCAAAAAGCTGAACGAGATGGAGGACTTTCGGATTGCAGATGGGCAGTTGAGCCTGATCTGGACCGATGGCACCGAGGTATTCGGTGTGGAAGAGGTGCAGCGGGCAGGGCTGATTGATCCTGATAAGCCCATGATCGCTCTGACCTTTGACGACGGCCCGGGCAGCCTTTCGCCGAAATTTGCCGATCTGCTGGCCCGCTACGGCGGCCATGCCACCTTCTTTGTGGTGGGCACCAATGTTTTGAATTTCCCCGATGAGTTGAAATATCTTTACGACATGGGCAATGAGATTGGCAGCCATACGATGCGCCATAAAAATCTGAATATTCAATCCGCTGCCACTGTGCAAAAAGAGGTGGCTGATGCGGACAGTGCCATTGAGGAAGTGATCGGCAAAAAGCCGGAACTGTTGCGGGCGCCTTACGGGAACGCCAATTCCTCAGTCAGACGGATCATAAATCGCCCTGTAATCAATTGGAGCGTAGATACCGAAGATTGGCGCAGTCGCAACGCACAAGCCGTTAAAAACGAAATTTTGAAGGGTGCAGGGGATGGAGAGATCATCCTGATGCACGAGATCTACCAATCTACTTACGACGGCCTGGAATTGGCCATTGGCGAACTGGCGTCTCAGGGCTATCAGTTTGTTACGGTGAGTGAATTGATGCGTTATCGCAATATAACACCCGAAGTAAAGACCTATCATTCCTTTAAGAAATAACAAAAAAACAGACTCGTTCCGAGTCTGTTTTTTTATTTGTTATTAATATAGACTCGTTCCTGCAGCCGCACATTCTTTTCCAAATTTTTTTGTAAAAAAATCAGATGTCCTTCCCCAAAAGGGAAGGACATCGTTGATTATTTAAACTGAACGTAGGTATAAACCATATTATGGTCGCTGTTATCGGTACGGTTGACGATGACGCCGGTATCGTCCTCGAACCAAGCGTGGTCCATACTGCGGGAAACGATGATATGATCGATGGAAATAGTGGATTTTTCATTCTCCGGGCAGGTTTTATGGCAATTTTTGCCATCCCCGCCGCCGTTGAGAGAAGAAAACTTTTCCTGATCGATGGCCGGGCGCAACTCTTGGCCCCGTTCGTTTAGATCGCCGGTCAGAACAGCATATTCATCCTTTTCCATTTCGGCCATCAGTTCCTTGAATTGGATCAGCCGATGTTCGGTGCCGCCCAGGCAAAGATGGGTGTTATAAAAGGCCAGTTTTTTGCCGTTAATCTCCAATTCGTGGCGCTCATAGTTACGCACTTCTTCGGGTTGATGATCGAAGAATTTTACCTTGGTAGCCGTAATGGGGAACTTGCTCAGAATCCCGTGGCCGTAATCTCCGCCGCTTTTGTGGTTTATGGTAACGCTGAAATAGTAGTAGGGATATCCCAGCGCATCGGCCAGCATTTTGGGCTGGTCCACCTGGGCTCCGCTCCGGTTGGAAAACCGATCCAGCTCCTGCAGACCCACCACGT
>JAZOXD010000364.1:0-13566 GCA_045659565.1 Eubacteriales bacterium
CAACCGTACCGGCACGCTTGGAAACGATACAAACGCCGCTATCGTGCGCAATCTTGTATTCCATACCGGTACCGACAACAGGAGCCTCGGGACGCAGAAGGGGTACAGCCTGACGCTGCATGTTCGCACCCATCAGAGCACGGTTTGCGTCATCGTTTTCCAAGAAGGGAATCATGGCGGTTGCGGAGGATACCATCATCCGGGGAGATACGTCCACGAAATCGATATACTTACCTTCGATTTCGATGATTTCATCCCGGCGGCGGGCAGTTACACGCTCGCGGGTGAAGCAACCATTTTCATCCAAAGGCTCATTGGCACGGGCAATGGTAAAGTCATCTTCCACATCAGCGGGCATATAAACGATCTCATCGGTAACCCGGCCGCTTTCTTTATCAACCCGACGATAGGGGGCTTCAATGAAGCCATACTCGTTGATGCGGGCATAGCTGGCCAAATAGGAGATCAGACCGATATTAGGACCTTCAGGCGTCTCGATAGGACACATCCGGCCATAGTGGGTATAGTGAATATCGCGGACTTCGAAACCTGCACGGTCACGGCTCAAACCGCCGGGACCCAGTGCAGACAGACGACGCTTATGGGTCAGTTCAGCCAGGGGGTTGTTCTGATCCATGAACTGGGACAAGGGAGAAGAACCGAAGAATTCCTTGATGGCGGCAACCACAGGGCGCACGTTGATCAAGGCCTGAGGAGTAACGGTATCGATATCCTGCAGGGACATTCTTTCCTTAATGGTTCTTTCCATACGAGCAAAGCCGATACGGAACTGGTTCTGCAGCAGTTCGCCAACGCCACGGATCCGGCGGTTACCCAGATGATCGATATCATCAAAGGTACCGATTCCGTAGGTAAGGCCGATCAGGTAGCTGACGGTGGCCAGCATATCATCCACAATGATATGCTTGGGAATCAGCTCGCCCTTACGCAGGGTGCACTGCTCTTTGATCTGCTCTTCGGTTTCGCAGCTATCCAGAATTTCTTTAAGAACGGTGAAGCGGACCCATTCATTCAGGCCACATTCCTTGGGATCGAAAGCCAGGAACTTGGCGGGATCTACCATACCGTTGGAGAATACATTCAAAGTGGTTTCGCCCACGGTCACCTTCACATTGAAGACACCGGCATCCTCGATGGCCTTGGCCAGAGTGCGATCGATCTTCACACCGGCATCGGCCAGAACCTCGCCGGTCATAGGGGCAACAACGGGTTCGGCAGTTACCTGATAAAGCAGGCGATCTGCCAAAGCCATCTTCATATTATATTTATGGATACCAACGCGGGACTGATCGTAGCGCTTATCATCAAAGAACAGGTTGGTCAGGTGGGTTACGGCGCTTTCAACAGCGGCAGGCTCACCGGGACGCAGTTTCTTATAAACTTCGATCAAACCTTCGTTGACATTGTGGGTGGTATCCTTATCGAGAGTCTTAACAATATACTCCCCTGCACCGAACAGGTCGGTGATGGTGGCATCCTGGCCCAGATCCAGATGACGGAAGGGGCTATAGGAATCCCGGGAAGCAAAGTAACCCAAGGAACGCACAAAGGTGGTGATGGGCAGCTTGCGGTTCTTATCAATACGGGTATAGATTACGTCGAAGGAATCGGTTTCGTATTCCAGCCAGGCGCCCCGATTGGGGATAACCTGAGCCTTATAAAGGGGATTACCGCCTTTATCCAGCTCTTTGGCATAGTAGATACCGGGAGAGCGAACCAACTGAGATACAACCACACGCTCTGCACCATTGATTACAAAGGTGCCGCTTTCGGTCATCAGCGGGAAATCGCCCATATAAATCTCCTGCTCCTTCAATTCGCCGGTTTCGTTGTTGGTCAACCGTACCAGCGCCTGGATGGGGGCAGAATAAGTGGTATCCCGGGCCTTACATTCGATCACACTGTATTTCGGTTCTTCGTTCATGGTGAAGTCCAGAAAATCCAGTACCAGGTTGCCGGAATAATCCGTGATGGGGGAAACGTCTACAAAAACCTCTTTCAAGCCTTCCTTCAGAAACCACTCATAGGATTTCTTCTGGATCTCGATCAGATTGGGCATTTCCAGGATCTCGTCGATCTTGTTAAAGCTCATCCGCGTGTTTTTGCCTAAGACCTTCTCTTTCGGCGTCAAAAAAATCACTCCGTTTCTTTTATAATAGGATCTTTTTTGAAAATTTCTCTGTTTTGCACGATAAAACCTAGAAATTACTGGTAAATTTCTACATTCCATCAGCAATTTAAGCGATATTTTTCCATTTTGATACAGTTTAATATTGTAACATTAGAAAATCGAGTTGTCAAGCATTATTTTTTAAAAAATCACCGCACCCAAGGGGTGCGGTGATTGAATAATGGAATTATAGGGTGGAAAAATCCGGCAGAGTCTGATAGCCATCTTCCAGAGATTGATATCCATAGCTCATACAGGAAACGAATTGGGCGGGCGTTTTTCCATCGGACTCAGTATAGTATGAAATATCGGTGATGGAATACCATTCGTAATCGGTCAGAGTGCCCTTGAAGATCTGTGCCCGGTGGCGGGGGTAGTTGGGATTATCATCCGGATAGGTATAGTTCGCATACTCATTCCATTGATATTCTGCATAACGGGCGGTGGCCAGGGTTTTACCGTTGATGGTTTGGGTCTTATAATTGATGAGTTCGGCCATGGGTTCAGAGCGGCCGCCTTCAGCCTTCATAAAGACCACCTCCCCTTCCTTTAACCCATAGGACATTCCGAATCGCTCATTGGCGATCTTTTCAATGGCCGGGCCGGAAAAGTTGGTGCCGCCACTGACATACTCACGATCATTCTCGTCAATAAAATAGATACAATAGTATTTCATCCAATCCAGTTCGATAGTCTCCCCTACTTTGAATTCCGGAACGGCGTCCATCCGATAATTGATCACCCATTCATAAAATTCTTTACGTTGAGCATCGGTGATGGCGGAATTCTTCCATTCCGCTTTCAGACGGTATTCTTTTTGTTCAGTGGTTTCTGTTTGGTTTTCATCCGGAATATCAGCAGCTTCTTGCGGCTTAGGTTGGGCGCAGGCACTTAAAAGAATCAATAATATTATAGATAAGGATAACAATCGCAGTTTCATCAAATACACCTCCTATTTCAGAACAGATCTTGCAATTTTAATCAACTGTTTTTGGGAAAGGGTGCCGTGGATCCGATAGAGATAGGTGCCATCCGTGAACACCAGAGCGTTACTATTGGGATATTCAAAGAAATAAGCACCCTGATTTTCGGAAAGTTTGATCACCTGATAATCGGAATCCACAGAAAAGCTTGAGGCTCCATGTTCGCCGGATTGGGCAAACACAAAGAATTCTGCCTCCGGGCCTTGGAAAAAGCAACGATAGAACTGATCGGTTTGTTTTTCCCGTAGCAGTTCATAGCCTTTCGGCAAATAATCGGGTTGGATGGGAACCACCTTGGTTTCCTCTAACCACCAATCCATTTCCCCTTCAAAATAGATAGAGCTTCCCCGGAGGGTGAAGTTTTCCAGAAGTTCCCCAAAGGGATCGGCAGCAACGGTCACCGCAGAGGTGGCGATCAACACTGCCGCCAGAATACAAGCTACACGCTTGCCGACGGTGTTGATGAAGGGATAATAGAGTTTTTGCCCCCGTTTGAAGCATTTTTTCATCCGGGTTTCGGTCTTTTCGGAAATTTCCATTTCCAACCATTCAGTTTCGGGAGGAAAGGTTAAACTTTGATGGTAGCGGGCAAAAGCATTTTGCAGCAAATGAGGTTCGTTATGTTGAGGCATAGGACTCTTCTCCTTTCATTAAAATCGGGCGCAAAAGTTCCCGGGCCCGGGCCAGGCGCTTACGGGCGGCGGCATAGGAAATATGAAGGATTCCGGCGCACTCCTTCGGGGTCATTCCGTAATAGGCGGTGAGTTCCAGCACATCCCGGTAAATATCCGGAAGCCGGGCGATGGCCGTCACCAAAGGCTCGGCCTCTAACTTTTCCAGCACCCTATCCGGGGCGTAGAGGGTATGAGTCAGATCATCGATATTTCCGGCGGCCCGTATTTGTTCCTTACGGAGGAGATCCACCATAACCGAGCGGGTGACCAGATAGACAAAGGCCTTGATCTCTTCCATATCACGATTTTGCAGTTTATTGATATGGTTGATCACCCGGAGCATCACCTCCTGGAGCACATCTTCGGCCAGAGCATCATCCTGCAGTTTGGTATAGGCCAGATATTTGATCAGTTTTTTATAGCGGTTATAGATTTCTTCCACCCGGAGTTTTTCTTCGGGGGAATCTAGCAAATTTAAATAGAATAACAGCACTGTTTTTTCCCTTTCGAGATTTTTCTGTCTCCATCATAACATAGGAAGGAGCTCTTTTGATCAATAAAACGGATGAGGAAAAGAAAATGGGACAAAAATTAAAAAACGAGAGGGGTCCCCCCTCCCCTGCGGGACATAAAAAATAAGCAGTATCCGAAGATACTGCTTATCTTTTGTTTGAAATTAAACCTTCTGCTTAACTTTAGCAGCCTTACCTACGCGATCACGCAGATAATAGAGCTTTGCACGGCGAACCTTACCGGAACGGATCAGTTCAACCTTGGCAATGTTGGGGGAATGAACCAGGAAGGTTCTTTCAACACCGCAACCATAGGCTACCCGACGAACGGTGAAGGTGGAAGAGATGCCATTGTTGTGCTTTGCAATAATGGTACCTTCGAAAGCCTGGATACGCTCTTTGTTACCCTCTTTGATCTTAACGCTGACACGAACAGTATCGCCGACATTAAGAACGGGGACTTCGGTTTTCAATTGCTCATTTGTAACTGTTTTTAACAAATCCATTTACAGTTCCTCCTTAATAATCGGACGTTCATGCGAGCAACGTGCAGCGGACCATCCGTTTCATTCCAAGTAATAATAACATATCTTTTTTTATTTTGCAAGTGTTTTTTTATTTTTTATTGAAATTATCGGAATTTCCGGAAAATTGAAGATGCGCAGGGGTAGGCGGGTGTTGCCCAAGCCCCCTCCGATGATCAAAACCGGGCCGCCTTCTTCGAATTTCCCCTGGACATAATGGGCAAACAGCCCTTCACCGGGAGCAAAGAAGGGGCCGATAAACGGCAAATGCACCACACCGCCATGGGTATGGCCGGAAAGTTGAAGATCAATCCGGCGGGTTTGCAGTTTTTCTTCGGCATAAAAAGCGGCGGGACGGTGAACGGCAACGATTTTGTAGCCCGCTTCCTGCTCAAAGGCCTCGATGGCAGCTTGTTGAGAAGCGCCGTCGGCCTGAAAATGATCCAGAAGGCCCAGAAGTTTGATACCGGCCACCGCTGTCCATTCATTACGAAGAGGGGTGGCTTTTTGCATCCGGGTGGCAATCGTTTCAAAATTATTCCGTTCGTGTTCGTGGTTGCCGCTGATATAAAAGGTAGGTGCGATATCCGCACAATGCTCGGCAAAGCTTACCCCGATTTCGACATTGGGGCGGCGCTTATCCACCAGATCGCCGGCGATGACGATGATATCCGGCGAAGCGGCCCGCAGTTTTTTTAAAACCCGGTTGTTGTTTCTTCCGTATTCTTTATTATGAAGATCGGAGATCAGCGCAATACGGATCTCCTTTTCGATCTTTTCGGTTTCCACCGTATAGGGGCGGAGTACAAAATGATTATTATAAATCAGAAGCAATATTACCAAAAGCAGCAACATTGCGGCTAAAATATAAAGAAAAAGCATTACATTTTCTCGGGGGCTTCGATACCCATCACCGCCAGGGCATTGGCAATGGTGTTTTTGGCAGCCACGCAGAGGGTAAGACGGGCGTTGATTACGTCCGCAGCCTCGCCCTTGATCCGGCAAGCATTATAAAAGCTATGGAAGCAGGCGGCCACATTCATTACATAATGGGTCAGGCGGGAGGTTTCCAGCGCGTCGGCACAACCAATGATCTCTTCGGGGAAGTTACCGATGGCCCGGATCAAAGCCCGTTCCTCCTCAGTTTGATAGGCGCCCGCCGCAACGGGAGCACCGGTATAGTTGGAGCCCAGTTCCTGCAGAGTACGGATGATACTGCAGATCCGGGCGTGGGCATACTGCACATAATACAAGGGGTTTTCGTTATCCTGTTTCAAGGCCAGATCCAAATCAAAATCCATAGCGCTATCGCAACGGTTCAGGTTAAAGAAGAACCGGGCGGCATCGGCAGGGATCTCCTCCAGCAGATCGGAAAGGGTGATGCTCTTACCGGTGCGCTTAGACATCCGGAAGGGTTGGCCGTCCTTCATCAGACGAACCAACTGCATCAGCACGAACTGCAGTTTATCCTGATCCTGACCGATGGCGGCCATTGCAGCCTTGAACCGCAGGGTGTGGCCATGGTGATCGGCACCGAATACGTCGATACACCGGTCAAACTGACGTTTTTCAAACTTATTACGATGGTAAGCGATATCCACCGCATAATAGGTATAGAAGCCGTTGGCCTTAACCAGAACCTCATCTTTTTCACAGCCGAATTCGGTGGCCCGGAACCATTTGGCTCCCTCTTGCTCATACATCCAGCCCCGATCCTCCAGCAGCTTTACGGTTTCTGCCACATAGCCGCTTTCGTGAAGTTGGGATTCCAGGAACCATTCATTATAGTTAATCTTATATTTGGCCAGATCGGTTTTCATCCGTGCGATATTGCGCTCCAGACCGAAGGTGATCATTTTTTGGGTAAGTTCTTCCTCAGATTCATCAGCAGCTTCGGGATGGGCTTCCAGATATGCGGCAGCCAGAGCCTTGATATCGTCGCCATGGTAACCGTTTTCGGGGAACTCAACGGAATCCTCGCCATGGAGCAATTGCTGCAGGCGGGTATAGAGGGAAAGTCCAAACAGGGATACCTGGTTACCGGCGTTATTCACATAAAATTCCTTATGCACGTCGGCACCGGCCCAAGCCAGCACGTTGGCCAGGCTATCGCCCACAACGCCGCCCCGGGCATTGCCCATATGCATGGGGCCGGTGGGGTTGGCAGAAACAAATTCCACCATGATCTTCTCACCGTTCAGGCGGTTGGTTTTACCATAGTCTTCCCCTTCTGCCGCGGCGGTTTCGGCCACATTAACAAAATAGCTTTCGCCCAGATAGAAGTTCAAAAAGCCGGGGCCTGCAATCTCTGCCCGCTCAATTTCAGGGCAAGCAGGCAGATGGGCCAGGATGGCGTTGCCGATCATCTGGGGAGCTTTGCGGAGCAATTTAACATTTTTCATAGCGAAATTACTGGAAAAATCGCCGTTTTTGGTATCCCGGGGTTGCTCGATATCAAAATCGTTCAGTTCCACCTCCGGCAGTTCACCGGCGGCCACAGCGGCCTGATAAGCGGACAGGACCAGTTCCCGTACCTTATTTTTCATTTCGTTTACAGGGTTTTTCATTCTTCTACTTCCTTTATATTGATCGTTATTTCGTTTTTGCTGATAAGTTCCTCTTCTGCCAGAAGCCGATAGCGAAGATATAATTTCATCTGTCGGAGATCCCAGCGAAGTTTTTCGGTTTCCACCGTAAGCATCATCCGTCCATAGGGCGTTTCGTAACGGGTATCCCGCTGTTCCCCTTCCACAAACCAAAGATCCCCGGACAATTCACCAAAGCGGTGGATATGCACCAGTTCATCGCTGATCCGGATATGGGTCTTCAAGCTGTTTTCTTCCTCGTAGATCAAATGGGCGGAGCCATCCTTCAAATAGAAATTTCCAGAGGCCTTCAGGCTTTGTTTTTCCTTTTGGTCGCCGGCCCGCTGGACCGTTTCCATTTCGATCGTTACTTTTTTATTCTGCACTGCGTTGTTCCACCTTTCCGGCCAGGGAAAGGGCCAGAAATTCTTCGCCGTTGCGAGCGAATTCCTCCGGATCACCGCTGACAAAATAGCGGGTATTCCCTTTCTTTTCTTCCTTACAGAGCAGATCGGCCTTTTCCAGAGTATTGATCAAAGCGTTAACACTTTCTTTGCCGGAATCGATCAGCTGCAAGGTTTTTTTTGAACGGGCGGCAATGGCCTTTTTGATCAGGGGATAATGGGTGCAGCCCAGGATCAAGGTGTCGACACCGAATTCTTCGATGGGTTTTAAATATTCATCGATGGCGGCGGATAAGTCCACATCCCGACGGGAGGTATGGCCCGATTCGATGAGAGGCACCAACTTGGGGCAAGGAATGCCCAAGGTATTTTTAATATTTCTGCGTTCCAGGCGACGGGCATAGGCGCCGGCGGCAATGGACACGGGGGTAGCCCAGATGCCCACCCTACGGTTTTCCGTAGCAGAGGAGGCGGCATCGGCGGGGCTTTCCACCACGCCGATCAAGGGGAAATCCACCTGCTTCTGCAATTCCTCCAGCACGGTGGAAGAAATAGTACCGCAAGCCACCAGGATCGCTTTAACCTGATAAGATCGCAAAAAATCGATCACCTGACTTGCAAAGGTACGCAGGGTTTCCCGATCCCGGCCCCCATAGGGAACCCGGGCGGTATCGCCAAAATAGATGAAATCCTCATGGGGCAGATCCTGCTGCAGCCGATGGAGAGCCGTTAAGCCGCCCAGGCCGCTATCGAACACCCCGATGGGAAGATTTTGTTGGTTCATTATCGATCCTTTCTTTCCAGAGCCAGGGCGATGAGCCGATCCATCAAAGTAATGCCGTCTACGCCGGAGGCCGCCATCAATTTAGGATACATACTGATATCGGTAAAGCCGGGGATGGTGTTGAGTTCATTAAAAATGATCCCGCCATCTTTCTTGACAAAGAAATCGACCCGGGCATAGCCCACACATTCCATCGCACGGAAGACCTTCAGGGCTTCGGTTCTGACACGTTCCAGCACCGCCGACTCCAGCCGGGCAGGAATAAAGAGTGCAGAGGTGGAATCATTATATTTAGCATCGTAGCTGTAAAATTCGGCGGTTGCCGCAATTTCTCCGGGGATGGAAGCGAACAGTTCTTCGTTACCCAAAACGGCTACTTCAATCTCCTGCCCGACAATGGTTTCTTCCACCAGAATCTTGAAATCGTGTTCCGCCGCAAGGCGCAGGCCTTGCTCCAGTTCGGTGCGGTCGTGGCATTTGGTGATGCCCACGCTGCTGCCGGCGCTGGCGGGTTTGACAAAAACGGGATAAGGAATGGCTTTTTCTACCTTGGAAATTGCCCCTTCCATATCGGCCAGTTCCCGGTCATAGAGCATCACCCAATCGGCCTGGGGCACGCCGGCCTTATCGCAGATCAGTTTGGTAAGGCCCTTATCCATAGAATTGGCGCCGCTGGTCATGGTGGTGGAGATTTGGGGGATGCCCGCCAGCTGGAAGAGGGCGGCAACTGTGCCATCCTCGCCGTTTTTACCGTGGAGAATGGGGCAGGCCACATCGATGGAGATCACTTCCCCACCGGCGGTGCGCAAGCCCTTGACGGTGGGATCCGGCAGGATCCAGGCAGGCTCGTTATCGGCTCTGCTTTCCCATGCGCCGCTTTTGATCTCCTCATTGGTGGCGTTGGTAAGATACCAGGCCCCCTCTTTGGTGATACCGATTCGATAAACATTATATTTTTCACTCTGCAACAGGTTCAGAACATTACAAACCGAACTGCAGGAAACTTCGTGTTCAGAAGATTTTCCGCCGAATAATACTGCGATATTCACGTTGAATCCCTCCATTCATTCGATATATTATCATAACAAATTTCCTTTACAAAGTAAAGCATTTTAAGAAAATTCTTTACATTTTTACTTTTATTTTATATTATATAGGCAGGAGTTGAGGTTATGAACGAAAAATATATGAGAGAAGCCCTGAAGCTTGCCAAAAAGGCGGCAGATATGGGCGAGGTGCCCGTGGGGGCTGTCATCGTGCAAAACGGAAAGATTATCGCCCGCGGGTATAATCGGCGAGAGATCGACCAAAACGGACTGGCCCACGCAGAGCTGACCGCAATGCAACGGGCTTGTAAAAAACTGAAATCCTGGCGACTGGAGGATTGCACCCTTTATGTGACCCTGGAGCCCTGCCCCATGTGCACCGGGGCCATTATCAACACCCGCATTCAAAAAGTAGTAATTGGTGCGCCGGATCCCAAGGGCGGTGCTATGGGCGGTGTGACCGACCTTTTGGAGCATCCCTGGAATCATCATCCCGAAGTTGAACGAGGTATTTTGGAGCAGGAATGCGGTGATATACTGCGCAGTTTTTTTAAGGATTTGAGGGCCCGAAAAAAAGAGGCAAAGGCAACGGAATAGGACCTTTTACAATCTTTTATTTTTGTTGAAGAAAAGTTCATATTTTCATAACATATTTGCGGGGTGTACATGGTATACTAATGCCAGATGAGGGAAACCTTATCTGAATCCCCCTCCTATTTTTAATGCAAAGCAGAAGACGGTGTTGCTACGGCGGCACCGTTTTCTGTTTTTTCAAAGACCTTTGGTTTGAACTAGGCTTTTTCTTGACTAAATATCCAATAAAGGATATAATAAAATAAATATGTTATGGAGGATACCGATATGGACTTTTTAGATCAATTATCGCAAGAGGCCAAAAAGGCCGGCGATTTTATCGTTAAAAAAGCAAATATTGCCAAAGATTATACCATTGCCACTTGGAGTGCAGCGGAGCTGCGGAACAAGATTGATTCCTTATACAAAAAGATTGGCAAGGCGGTTTATATGGCTCACACCACCGAGGAAGATACCGCCGAGGAAATCAATCAGTATATTGATGAGATTGCAGAGCTGAAGGCGGCTTTACAAGAAAAAGAAGAAACCAAGCAGGCATTGCGGAATCAAAAGACCTGCCCCGCCTGCGGCAAAGGTGTGGGCAAGGATCATTCCTTCTGCCCCCATTGCGGAAATGAAGTAAAATAAGGCGGTGTTTTATCCTTGTCTAAAGTTCAAAAGAATTTTTTAACCGGCGCCCTGATTCTGACCGTTTCCAATGTTCTGGTAAAAATCATCGGCGCCATTTACAAGATTCCCCTGTCCAATCTGGTCGATACGGTGGGAATGAGTTATTATAATGACGCTTACCAGTTCTATTCCCTGCTTTATGTTCTTTCCACCGCCGGTGTACCCATTGCGGTGGCAAAGCTGGTGAGTGAATCTTTGGTTCAGAAACGGTTGGAGGAGCCTCGGAAGATCCTGAAGATCTCCGGTGTAATCTTTGCTGTCATCGGTTTTATTCTGATGACTGCTATGATCATCTTTATTGAGCCCCTGAACCGTTTATTACAAAACGAAACCATCAACTATTGTCTGGCGATCATTGCACCTTCCATCTTTCTGGTGGCGGTTTCTTCCACCATCAAGGGTTATTTCCAGGGCTACAAATGTATGACGCCTTCCGCCATTTATCAGGTGATCGAAGCGGCTTTTAAGCTGGTGGGTTTGGGCGTGGTAGCCGTGATGGCATTGCAGGGCATTACCGATCCTATGATCCTGGCCTGCGGTGGTATTTTAGGGGTCACCTTCGGTGCGTTTGCCTCTACTGTTTTTATGGTGATCCGTTATCTGCGGGAAAAAGAACTGGGCGCAGACATTGCCGGCTCTCTTCCTTCCGTATCCAACAAAAAATTGGCTTCCACCATTATTACCCTGGCAATTCCCATTTCCCTGAGCAACTCGGTAATGAGTGTAACCTCCACATTGGATATGATTCTGGTAAAATGGAATTTGAGCGAATACGGGCTGGATCCCGTAGCAGTTAAAGCTACCTATGGTGCTTATGTGGGCTCCACCTCTTCCCTTTTCAATCTGGTTCCGGCGGTGACCATCTCTGTCGGCATTGCAGTTTTGCCCTTTTTAACCAGCGCCTTTGCCGCCGGCAAAAAAGAGGAAGCCCACAGCAATATGCGCTCTTCCGCCAAGGTGGTTTCGCTGATTGCGATGCCCTGTGCCCTGGGGATGAGCGTAATGAGCGAGCCCATTGTAAAATTGCTGTTCCGCAGCAGTTATTGGGAAGTTGGTGTACCCACCCTGCGGGCTTTGGCAATTTCTATCTTTTTTGTTTCCTTTGTTTCGCTGACCGGCATCTTTTTACAATCGGTGGGCAAGGTAAAAACCTCGCTGATGACCATGGGAATTGGCGCAGTGATCAAGCTGACGGTAAATATTCTGGCTGTGCGGAACATTGGCATTATGGGTGCCCCCATCGGCACCTTCTGTTGCTACGGCAGTATTACCCTGTTAAATATCTATTTTATCCATCGCTATATGGGATTTGAATTCCCCTTCTTTTCCACCTTCCTGAAGCCCTTGGCCTGCAGTATTGTTTGCTGCGCAGGTGCTTACGGAACCTGGTGGTTTTTGCTGAAAGCCGGGCTTTCTTTAAAACTCGCCCTGTTCCCCGCTTTGGTGGTGGCGCTGGCTATTTATGCCGCCCTGGTACTGCTTATGAAAATTTTGACCAAGGAAGATATGCTCTTTATCCCCAAGGGGCGGAAACTGGCCCCCATTCTGGAACGGCATGGTTGGCTCCATGAATAAAGAAGCTTTTAAAAATCAGGAGCATTACTCCTATGAAGATCTTTTGGCGCTGATCGAGCTTTTGAGAAGTCCCGACGGTTGCCCCTGGGATTCGGTTCAAACCCACGCTTCCGTTCGACGGGGTGTGATTGAAGAAGCTTATGAGGTGGCGGAAGCCATTGACCGGCAGGATCCAAAAATGATGACCGAGGAATTGGGCGATCTTTTAATGCAGGTGCTGTTCCACGCCAGCATCGGCGCCCAGGAGCAGGAATTCACCTTACAGGATATATACGATCGGATTTGTCGTAAGCTGATCTTCCGTCATCCCCATTTATTCGGCGATGCAAAGGATGCCTTTGGTTCCACCGAAGAAGGTTGGCAACAACTGAAACGTCTGGAAAAAGGGCAAACCAGCTTGAAGGAAGATCTGGAGGGCATTGCCCGCACTTTGCCGGAGTTGACCCGAGCCGAAAAGATCGCCGGAAAGGTTTACGGGAAAGGAAACCCTGCTCCCCTTTATGCAAAAATTGTTGAACAGGCCCGATTATTGGAAACGGCAACCCAAAAAGAAGAGGCCGTTGCGACGCTTTTATTTACGATTGCGCGCCTATGCAAATGTCTTTCGGTTGACCCAGAGGCAGTTCTTGGTGGAAAAAATCAAAAAATGATCGAAAATTCATAACTTTTTGTGGGATTTTTCAAAAAAACACTTGCAAAACGCAAAGTAATAAGGCATAATTATAGTTGTAAATATCACCCGCTCTTATCAGTGAGTGACGTTAAATTATTTTGGAGGAAATCAAAATGAACAAAGCAGAATTGATCGCTGCAGTTGCAGCAAAAGCAGATGTATCCCAGAAAGAAGCCGGCGTAGTAGTTGCCGCAGTTTTGGATGAAATCAAAGACGCTCTAAAGAAGGGCGATAAGGTTCAGTTGGTTGGCTTCGGTTCTTTCGAAGTTCGCGCTAAGGCTGCTCGCACCGGTAAGAACCCCCGCACCGGCGAGACCATCAATATCGCTGCTTCCAAGGCTCCCGCTTTCAA
>JAZOXD010000365.1:0-2322 GCA_045659565.1 Eubacteriales bacterium
CTTTGAAATTGCTAAAAAGTGTTTGGAAAGGCAAGAAAGCGTATAAAGTATAACTTCCCCGCCCGGTGGAGCGGGCGGGGAAGTTGGTCTTGATCCTATTTGATGGGTACAACATATTCATTCTTGGGAACAGTGCGATCCGCGCAGTTGTTAATGAATTCGATATAGCCTTCGGCTTCTAAATATTTGCAAATATCTACCAAATAACAACGGTCTGAACCGAGTTTTTTACTCAAGCGATGAAGACTGACTACTTTTCGAGTTTGTTTGTACTGTTCCCTAATGGAATCAAGAACTTTTTGATAGAACTCTTTCATAAAAACACCTCCTTTCACTTTTTACAATTTTGCAAGGTTTAATTTTATTATAACATACAAATTCTCATAAATTACCTACCTTTTTTTCAAAAAAATAAACCACCCGGTCGGGGTGGTGGAAGGAGTGAAGGAAATGAGTAAAAAGGAACATCCGGCGGTGAAACGCTTTATAGATCTTACTTTAAAAAATTTTCGTGCCATTTGCCGTGAGATCGATGCGGTGGATGATGCAAAGGAACCAAAAGAACGAGAACACCATCAGCAATGCCTTGATGCGCTAAATGGAATTTATCACCATGATATGGAGGTTATGGGCCAAATTCATAGTATTGATGAATTTTATGAAAAGAAAGGACGCTTTTGGCGGTTCATTGCCTTTTGTGCGCTTGGTTTTGCTACGGGTGTGGTTGTTGGCTTTAAATTTCTTTAAGATCCAAGAAAGTAACCGACGATCACGCCGGAAAGGACTGCGCCGATCTCAATCAAAACGTTAAGAATTTTTCCGGCGGCTCTTGATCGGCTAAGCAGTTTATGATCCGCAAGGATCTCGTCACCATACAGGGTAATAACAAATAAATCGTCCTCGCTTAAATACAGTAATTTTCTTTTTTTGAGGCGTGCGAGGGTGCTGATAACGTGAGTGCCGAATTTATTAGTAACCATTTTCGGAGTGCAGTTTTTACCGTGTCTATGGATAAATTTTAAAACTTTGATATCTCTTTTTGAATATTCAAGGCTATTCATAATAAACTCCTTTGTTTTTTGAAAAGGATAACACAAATTATTTTAAAAATCAAATACCGCCCAGGGCGGAGGAGGAACATATGAAAAACGGAAAGAAGCCGACATTACGGCAAAAGAAGCTGATGGCCGAGTGGGGATTGAATCCGCTGAATTGGCTGGTGGTGAAGGACACCCCGGCGGAGATGATCGTGGTGCATCGATTCAGCGACGGATCGATGCGAAGAATCCCGAAGGGGTGAGAGCAAAAATGAAAGGATGTGAGAAGGATGACGTTACAAGAAATTGAAAAAATGGACGTGGAATATTTGATTCCGGAGCAAGTGGGAGAAATTTTAGGGTGCAATGCCTATTCCATCAACGTACAGGTCAGGGACAATCCGGCAGAGCTTGGCTTCCCTACCGTGAAGATTGGAAGTCGGGTAAAGATCCCCCGGCTGGCCTTTATTCGATTTATGAAGGGCGAGCTGCCGATCACCGGGAGAGGATGCCGAGAATGCAATTCGGATCTGCTATATGAGCAGGTTAAGCAAGGAAATCAATATTGCAAATGCTGCGGGAGAAGGTTGCCGCACATTGACGGTGTTGAATACCTGGTATAAGGAGGTACATAAAATGAGGAATTTATTGCTTTTAAAAAAGGACAAGCCCGGGCGGCGGGCGAAGCAGCGCAAGGCCTTTGTAGGGTTCTGTCGGTTTATGGCGGTATTGAACCTGATCATTGCCTGGGGCGCCTGGGGAAAGGTCGAGTTGGGGATCTGGCCCGCCTGGATCCCCTTGCTGATCGATTTGGTGTGCTTTGGGTGCATCGTGTTTTTCGTATGGATCAGCGAGGCATTGGACGGTTGAGATATGCGGGCCGATGTGGGCATCGGCCCCTACAAAATAAGGAGGTAAACAAAAAATGACGGAGTTTCAAAAGAATGTGATAGCGCTGATCGAGGGTCAGCAAAAGGGCAAGGAAAATACCGCCCCCTGGATGGTGGGAGAGCAGCTGAAGGAGATCGCTCTTCGGGAGCCCAATTCGGCGGAGCTCTTGGCCCACGATCTGACGGTGAAGGAAATGAGCATTGTGGAGGCGGAAAAGAAGATTGCCGAATATGCAGCGAAGCATAAGCCATCTGCAAAGGCACCCTGCTCGGTGGTGACACCGATAGTGGCGGAGAAGATCTTGCGGGAATTTTACGGTCTCCCCGGGCGGGATCAGGAACCGACGGAAGCACCAAAGGAAGCCCCAACCATCATCAAGCTGGAAGATCTGTTT
>JAZOXD010000366.1:0-5626 GCA_045659565.1 Eubacteriales bacterium
TACATATTATAGTTGGGGTCCCCAAAGGGGATGGCGATGATCTTTTCGTCGCCACGACCGTTATCGATCATTTTGATGACGCCAATGGGGTAAGCCTGCACCAGAGTCAGGGGCTGGAGGGCCTCGGAGCAGAGCAGCAGCACATCCAAGGGATCCTGATCATCCCCCAGGGTGCGGGGGATAAAGCCGTAATTAGCGGGATAATGGGTGGAGGTATGCAGGATGCGATCCAGCATAATAAAACCCGTTTCCTTATCCAACTCGTATTTATTTTTACTTCCCTTTGCGATCTCTACCACACAGATGAAATCTTCGGGATTGATCCGCTTGGGAGAAATATCGTGCCATACGTTAGCCATTTTTCTTCTCCTTTAAAAACATTTTTTCTTTCTGGATTTTTTGCAATTTTCTATATTCCCGCAATGATAGCAAAGTTCGTTGGAGCAATCTTCCCTTTCAAAATAGCCCAGAATATTGGCCACGGTGGTTTCGGCAATATTATTCAGCGCCTCGGTGGTCAAAAAGGCTTGATGAGAGGTAAGAATCACGTTGGGCATAGAGATCAGGCGGGCCAGAATGTCATCATCCACAATATGGCCTGAAAAATCTTCAAAGAATACGTCGGATTCTTCTTCGTAAACGTCCAGGCAGGCGGCCCCCACCTTGCGGCTTTTGATGCCCTCCAGAAGGGCTTCCGCATCAATCAAGGCCCCCCGTGAAGTATTCAGCAACACCACGCCTTTTTTCATCCGTTCAATGGCGGAAGCATCAATCATATGGCGGGTTTCTGCCGTCAAGGGGCAATGAAGGGAGATAATATCGCTCTTTTCAAAAAGTTCTTGGAGTTCCACGTAATTGATTCCGCTTTCGGGGGCGGGGAACTTATCATAAGCCAACACCTTCATCCCAAAGCCGCGGCAAATATCAATGAACACCCTGCCGATCTTACCCGTGCCCACCACACCCACGGTTTTTCCGTGAAGATCAAAGCCGGTGAGGCCCTGCAGGCTGAAATTAAAATCCTTGGTGCGGATATAAGCCTTGTGGATTCTGCGAATGGAGGTCAACAGCATCGCCATGGCGTGTTCCGCCACCGCATAGGGGGAATAGGCGGGCACGTGGAACACGTGGATCTTGCCAAAGGCGGCCTTCATATCCACGTTATTATAGCCGGCGCACCGCAGGGCAATCATTTTCACGCCCAGTTCATAAAGGCGATCGATCACCCCTTTATCCGCCGTATCGTTTACGAAAATGCAAACACATTCACAACCGGCGGCCAGTTCCGCCGTATCAATATTCAACTTGGTTTCAAAGAATTTAAATTGAAGGCCGTTCTGCCCTTCATAGGGGGCAAAAGACTCCCGATCATAAGTTTTGGTATCAAAAAATGCAATTTTCATCAGGTCTCATTCCTTTCTGATATTAATTTAAACGAAACCTCTTTTTTTATCATACCAATTTTTACCGAATTTGTAAAGAAAAAAACACGGAACCATAATGGTTCCGTATTTTTTATTCAATAGAATCCAGATCGATCTTGGTGATGCCGATACGGCAGAGATTATTTTTATCGTTGGCAAAGTCGCCCCGACAGTAGCCTAAAAGTATGCAGCCGTCCTTGGTTTCAAACATAGCGGGATAGCTGTAGCCCCGCAGGGGGTCTTCTTCAATGTTCTGCAGAGGGCCAAAAGTCTTGCCGCCGTCGGTGCTTTTCCGCAGGCTCAAGGGAGTTCTGCCGTAGACCCCGGGCATGGTTTCCTTCTCCCGCCCATTATAGCAAGGAATAGGATTATAAACCGCATAAACCGCATCGCCGATCCACTTCATCTGCATAGGCGAAGAGGGAGAGGTAAAGGGGCTGGGCTGAGGCGTTTCAAAATTTTCAAGGCCCTTTTCCGACCAACTTTCAAACTGATACCCGGCTTGGGTGCGCATCCAAAGATAATATTGCTCCCCCAACCGGATGATCCCCGGCTCCATAAAGCCATGGTTACAGATCCGATGTTGAATAGAAAATTCCAGGGACGATTTATAAAAGCTGGCACCATCGTCCTCGGAGATCAACAGGGTGGTCACCATCGGCGAAGCGTAGGATCCGTCCTGCACCTCCTCCGTAGGCCAATAGGCGGCGGGAGCCAGAATACGGCCATCCTCCATCCGCACCAATCGGTCGTTATTCACCACGTAATAGGCAGAGGGAAAGTTGGCATCGCAGCGTTCTACCTTCCATTCCACCCCATCCTTGGAAAGGGCACGGCCCAAGGTGGTCGAACAATCCTTTTCTTTGATCACAAAATAAAAGGCCAGATCGCCGTTTTGCTGTTCCAGGGCAGAAACGCTCATAATATTCATCACCCCAAAGCGGGAGGCAGAAGCGATCATCCGGGGCTCGCTCCAGCTTTCACCCTCATCGTAGGAGGTGATCATATAAATATCGCAGGGAGCGTGATCCGAATGACTCTTGCCCTCGAAGACGATGCCGGTGTGATACCGGCTATAGGCAAAAAAGATCTCCCCCCGCTTGCCTCGCAAAAAGGCACCTTCGCTGTTGCGAGGATTGGTTTCCGAAGGGGGCAATTGATGTACCAAACGAATGTTCATACAGTTTTCTCCATTTCTTTTTTGATATCAAAATAAGTGCGGCTTCGGATCACCGCAGCCTGCCCTGATGTCCTAAAAGCCGAAGCTCCGTTGGGCTCTTTTGAGAATGACGCCCCATCATTCAATGTCTATATTATAAAGCCTTCATTTTCAAAAAGCAATCATTCATAAGGAGATTTTTTAAAAAAATGCCGCTTTTTTTGTAAAAATAGTGCTAAAATGAAAGCCATAAAAGAATATGTTATCCAAACCGAATTATCCGATCTGAAGATCTCGGTGTTTTTGCTGAAGGAAGGCTTTCACCTTTGAGAGGGGAAAGAATATAAAGATCCCATGGAAAAGGCCTTTGCCCACGGCAGGTCAGCCGAATTCTGCAAAAGAAATACGACGTCACCCCAACGGAATACCACAAAAAGAATTCTACAAACTAAACGTTCCTATTCTTCCCCATTGTATAATCGCATCAAAAATAAATTCCTAAATGAATAGCAAAAAGCGGAGCAAATTGCTCCGCTTTTTTTAATCTGTTTCGGCGTGATCGATGGCAATATAGGCCAATAATCCGCCCCAATGATAAAACCGATCGCTCCTGATGACGTCACAGCCCATACCGTTATCCCCATTGTAATTTTCGTGGACGTGACCGTGAAGCTGCCATTCCTTCAAAAGCAGAGCCTCTGATTTCTCGGCAAGATCTGCACACTCCTTTTTCAAGCCCGCATGCTTCATGGCAACGTAGGCCATAAAATTCGTCGGTGCCCAAATACGTCCCCGCCAATAATCCTGCTCCGGATATGCGGGATGATTTCTTGCGCAGGTAGGCATAATGTACTCTCCCCAGAATTCATCGGGATTGTAAAAATGCTCGTCCATCATACGGCGCTTCTGCACTTCCGTAACACAATCGGCATTCAGGGCATAGAAATTGGTGGGCGAAATGCATCGGGAAAAAGAACCGTCGCGAAGGTCTTTATTGAGAAACATTCCAAAATCATCATCCCACAGCGTCATCAAGGCACTTTCAACCTTTTCTTTTCTTGCCTGAAGTTCAGCAATAACGTCCCCATTATCGGTGATATTTGCCAGTTCAATTAAGCAACGGCAATCAAGAATATACATCCCCATCAAGCCAACGTCGGCAAGTAACATGATATGCCGCTCCTGATCAAAGCCCATATCGTCGTACATCGGCGTGTTATCCAACCCGCTTTCAGTAACAGCGCCCCACAGCACGTTGTGGCGGCCAAATTCTCTGTATGTTCCAAACTGCGGAACAATGGGATTGGAGCCCCAGCACATATAGCCCTCGTCTGTCATACGGTTTTCGGAAAACCAGCGGTTCCAATTCAATAAAACCGTAAACACGTGCTCCGCAAACCATTTTTCGGGATATCGCTTATAAATCTCCAGGCAGGCAAAGGACCCCACCGGCGGTTGCGAATGGTCATATATTTTTTGATTGAAGGGGCAAGAGTAATTGGAAATAAATCCCTCGTCCGTAACCTCGTCTGTAATCGCAATGGCGTTGAGCTGCGCTAACTCCTTATCCTCCATAGACGCCATAAGCGCCGCAAAATAGCTGTCCCAATCGAAAAGGACATACCCGCCGTACTTCAGGTTCCAGATTCGGGAAACAGGGGAGCAAATGCGGTCGTGCTCACATTCGTAAATCGTATTCCACGCCAAACACGTCTTCATTGCGGTGTAGGCTTCGGAATGGGCCCCGAAGGACTGATTCTTCTCCTCCAATTTTTGCAATTCCGCTTCATATAGGGCAGAAGCTTCCTCCACCGTACAAGGACACGTGGACACAACGATGGGGGAATCCAAGGTCACGGCGATATAGGGGGATAGGGAATGGGTATGCTGATGCTCTACGGTAGGGCGGGAGGTATAAATATCAAAGCGCCGACCGCCGCATTCGCCGTAAATTCTACCGTCCTTTTTAAAAATACCGCCCTCCTTCCCCCACAGAAGGCAAGCCTCGATAATGAGCGTCGGAGCCTTGTATTTTCCGATTTCCGTCGGCGTAAGCAAAATGATCTGCTCATCCTTGTGCACAACCGTCTTAACGTCCAATTCCAGGTTATGATGCTTCACCCTCATATGGGTACAGCTGCCGTCATAAGAGCGCTTTCCCGGAAAGATCTGCTCATCGTCGGCATCCTGCCGCCCGATCAGGCATTCACGGATGATCTTTGAACTGTATTCTCTGATACAAAGATTGATGGTAAAGCCTTCGGGCAAATGGGAATAGGAAAGAACGTTTAAGGTATTCCAGGTATTCCAGCCAACGTTTGTCCGTTTCTTCAACTCGGTATAATCCATTGTGATCCCCTTTTTATTTTTGTGCTCATTATATCAAAAAGAGCATCGCTCTGTCAATGGAACTTCTTGCTCCGCTTTTTAAATAATCTTTTTTGCCATTTTTTAATTCATATACTTTTTCTCGTAATCGGGAACCGAGATGACCTGATCGGTCAAGCGGGATTCCTCGGCGGCAAAGACCATCATATGGTTTTTGCAAGAGATGCCGATCTCGCTGACCTGGGCGGCCTGCAGTTCGTCGGTCATATAGCGGTAAAGCGCATCTACGATACCCGCATCCCCGCCGCCGTGTCCGGAAACGATGCTATCCCCTGCAACGGTGATCCGTTCCGGCTGCAAGATCTCCATTTTGCGGGTCTCAAAGTTATAGAAAGTGAACTGATCTCCATTGCTTTTATCCATATTGGCCCAAAGTTCCCCCTTGGTGCCCATAATATGGGTCTTGCGCCCGCCCTTGGTGAAGGCGGTCATGGTCATATTCACCGTAACGTCCCCATCAAAAAGCATATTGACGGTCTGGTGATCCACCACGTTATTGTTGCATTTAAAGATACATTTGCCGTATTGGGTGGTCTTCATGGCCTCCAACACCTGTTCGTCGGTGGGATCCGGCACCATAGTGGAAGCATCCCGGAACCACTTGTTGCCCTTATCCTCATAATAAAGCTTCATTGCATTATAATAGCAGGTATCT